>JANXRZ010000284.1 GCA_025352885.1 Pseudomonadota bacterium
GAAACGCTGAACGCGAGGAACATGCCAGCGAGGCCAGCGAGAAAACCGGCAGCGCCGCCACCCCAGCGGCCGGGCCTCCGGGGAAGCGACGCAGGTTGCACTGCGCTTGGGCCGGAAGGGGACCGCGGGGCGATGGCGTGCACTGACAATACTCCGCGAAAATTACGCCGGCATTACGAGTTGCTGTCGCGGGATTGACTAGAGCCCAAGCAACCGGGCGGGATTTTTGCGCATCATCTTGTCGATGTCGCCGTCCGACACCCCCGCCGCCTTCATTGCGCCGATCATGTTTTCCAGCCCGTCGGCGTTGGTCATCATGCCCTGCTGGCCAAGGTCGGTGGACAGGACGATGCCGTCGGCGCCGAGTTCCTTGACAGCCGCGGCGACAGTCATCGCCCCGACCTGCGTCCAGTGCTTCATCCAGGCGTACTGGGCGTCCGGTCCTGTGAGGAACTGCAGGTAGCAGACTTCGATCACGGCACCCATCTGCACGACCTCTTTGGCCTGCGCCATCGTCAACCCGGGGATGTTGGTCAGGCCATGCGTCACGATGATGTTCTTCACGCCCAGTTCCTTGGCGCGGCGCGTGACGGCAATGACCTCCTCAGCATGCACGTGGCCGGTGGCCAGGAGCAGGTTCTCCCGCGCGATGATCTTGAGCACCTCCTCCATCTGCGGCGTGACTTTGCCGTCGACCGCGACGCGGATCCCCGAGCCGTCCTTGTTCACGAGCGTCTTGACGTGCTTGTCGGAATCGAACGTCGGCAGCCAGACCACCTTGCCGCGACTGCCCGACATGCGGTGCATCCACTCGACCGCGGAGGGATTGATCCCGCCGACGGCGTGGTTGAGGACGATCCCGCCCCAGATCTCGATGCCGGGAACCGCCTGCATCGCCAAAGCCGCCCTGTCCGCAGTGGTACCCACGTGGTTTTTCAGCACCAGGCCGCGCAGCCCTTTACGACGGGCGACGGTTGCCATCTCTACATCGGTCAGCGCGCGTCCAAAGACATCGGGATCCGGATGCACGTGCATGTCGATCACCCCTGCTGCGGGACTGACCTTGGGCGGCGGCGGCGGAAAGCCGACCTGGGCAAAAGCGGGCAACGCGGGGCAAGCGGACACGGCAAATGCCGCGGCCAACAGGATCTTCTTCATGGTGGGTCTCCCTTGGTTACGAATGCGCTGCCGCCGGTCTGGTGCCGGCTGGCGCGCTGCATCCCTCGAGAGCCATTCTAATGCCGCCGGCTTTTGCGGCTCTGCGCAAAAAAACTCAGTCGGCGCGGATATTCGCCGCTTTGACCACGGCACCCCACCGCGCGATCTCCGTCTGCAGGAACTTGTCCGCCGCCTCGGGCGAATTGCCGATCACCTCGGACCCGCCTTCGATCAACCGCTGGCGGATCTCCGGGATGGCCAGCACCTTGACGATCTCGGCGTTGAGCTTGGCGACGATGTCCTTGGGCGTTCCGGGCGGCGCGAGGAAACCGAACCAGGCGACGGCCTCGAAGTCCTTGACGCCGGCTTCCGAGAGCGAGGGGACATCGGGCAGCAGCGCATGGCGTTTGGCGCTCGACACGGCGAGTGCCCGGAGCTTGCCCGACTTGAAGTGGGGCATAAGCGCGACGATGTTGTCGAACATGACCTGGATCTGCCCGCCCATGAGATCAGCATGCGCCGCGCCGGAGCCCTTGTACGGCACGTGGACCATGTCGATGCCAGCGTCGAGCTTGAGCTTTTCGCCCGTGAGGTGATGCGAAGTGCCCACGCCGAGCGAACCGAAATTCACCTTGCCGGGATTCGCCTTGGCATAGTCGATGAACTCCTTCACCGTCTTGGGCGGGAAGTTCGGATTCGCTGCGAGCCCCAAAGGCGAGTGCGTCAACACAATGACCGACGCAAAGGACGCCGTGTCGTACTTGAGAGTGCGATAGGCCGAGGCAGTGATCGGCGTAGCGGCCGTGGACAGCGCCAGCGTGTAGCCGTCCGGCGGCGCCTTCGCGACGAACTCGGTGCCGATCGTCCCGCCCGCGCCGGGCTTGTTCTCGACGATGAACGGCTGGCCCAGGGCCACCGTCAGCCGGTCGGAAATCATTCTCGCAACGATATCCGAGGTGGCGCCGGTGCCAAACGGCACCACGACCTTGACCAGCCGGTTAGGGTAGGTTTGGGCCTGCGCCGCAAAAGCAGCCAGGAACAGCACAGCGGCACGCGCCAGGAAACGTCTCATCTCAATCCCTCGTGGTTTTATGTTTTGGTAAATCGACTGCTGAAACTCTAGGCCACGGCCCGCACGGCATCCCGTTCGAGCGTGGTGGTCCGGCGCAGGTCGCGCCGGGCGGTAAGGTCGTAACGCCTTCCCCGGTGCAGCGTTGACCGGTTGTCCCACATGACATAGTCGCCGGCCCGCCATGTGTGCGTATAGACGAACTCGGGCTGGGTCGCATGCTCGAGCAACTCGGCGACCAGCAGCCGCCCCTCGGGTACCGTCAGGCCGCTTACCCGGTCGATGTGCACGCTTGGGTAGAGCACCTTGCGTCCGGACCCCGGGTGAACGTGGACGAGCGGCCGCTCCACCGGCGCAAAACGCTTGAGCTGCTCGTCCGTGTACTTGTCGTCACCCAGGCCGATGCGCGAATGGAAGGCGGAGTGTCGTCCGGTGCGGCCTTCCACATGGCGCTTGGTCTTTTCGGGCAAGGCGTCCCACGCGGCGCGAAGATCGGCCCATTGCGTCTCGCCGCCTTCCTCCGTGACAACCACCGCGGAGAGCATCGAATACTTGACCGGCACGTCCTGGAACGTGCTGTCGGCATGCCAGAGCTGATTGGCGAGCACGCCGATCAACTTGGTGTTTTCGCGCTCTGCCACCGAGCCGTCGAGGGCTACGTTGCCGATGTCGATCAGCTCGTCATAGTTGAACCGGGTCGGCGCCCCAGTGGCTTTGCGCAAGCCCGCATCGAGCGGCCCGAAATACCGGGCCAAGGCGACCTGCTCGGCCTGCTCCAGCGGCTGCCCGCGAAAAACGAGCACCGCATGGCGGTCCATTGCCGCGTCGATCTCCCTCACCACCTGCTCGTCGAGCGGTTTCCTGAGGTCTACGCCGCCTGCTTCAGCGGCAAACAGCGGATGCAGCGGCTTGAGTTTCAGCGTCATTGGCTATCCCTCCTGAGGATCGCCGCCCGAATATAGCAAACCTTGGCGTCTGGGTCCGTACTCAAGCAAATTTCAGAACATTCACTTCTTAAGAACCGGCCCGCTGCTTGGCTCTCAGGGCGATTTGTGTACCGGTACCAGTACAGGTTCGACGGGGGCAGGCTTTTCTTCCGCGCGCCTCGGCAATGTCAGCACAGCGGAAAGCCCGCCACCCGGCCGGGCTTCGAGGGTGACCTCTCCGCCATTGGCGCGGGCGATCGCCCGCGCGATCGCGAGGCCTAAACCCGTACCCCCCGTGTGCTTCGCCCGCGAGGCCTCGAGCCGCACGTAGGGCTCGAACACCCGCTCCATGTCCGCGGCCGGAATGCCCGGGCCCCGGTCCTCCACCCGGATCTCGACCCTGCCGCCGTGGTCATCGATCTTCAGGCTGATTTCGTCGCCCGCATACCGGCGTGCATTTTCGAGCAAGTTGGACAAGCACCTCCGGATCGCCTGCGGCTGGGCGACGATTGGGGCGACCGCCTCGCCTTGCACCGAAATCCGGGCGCCCAGCGGCTCCAGGTCTTCGACTACGGCCTCGAGGAGCGCGTTGAGGTTCAGGCGCACCGCCTTCTCGGCCCCCGAGCCTGCACCGAGGTACTCGAGCGTGCTCCCGATCATCGAATCCATCTCGGCGAGGTCCTCCTCCATTTTCGCGCGCAAGTCGCCCTCGGGCAGCCGCTCCAGGCGAAGGCGCAGGCGCGTGAGCGGCAGGCGCAAGTCGTGCGAGACGCCTGCCAGCGCATGTGCGCGCGTCTCGAGGTAGCGCCGCAAATCCCGCTGCATGGCGTTGAATGCCTGCGCAGCGCGCGCCACCTCCTGCGGACCGGTTTCCGGCAGGGGCGGACGGTTCAGGTCGCGGGCGAGCCCCGAAGCAGCGTCGGCAAGCGAGGCCAGCGGCCGGGTCACCTTGCGCAACGCCCAGCCGGCAACGAACGCTACGAACAAGCCGAGTACGCCCAGCAGGGCCAGCGCACGGATCGGCCATTCGAGGCTTGGCTGCGGCAACGCGCGCCTGAAGGTGACGATGGTCCCGTCGGTCAGGCGCGCCTGCCCTGTGACGACGAGAAACGCGCCACGCATGCCACGACCGGGCCGCACCGCCCGGTCCACCATGCGCTCGGGCGTTGCGCCCTCGCCGCCCTCCGGACGCCGCCCCGCCCCAAATTCGTCCCGCTGCCGGCCTTCGCCCCGCCGCTCCACGTTGCGGATGGACAGCACCTGGAGCTTGAGCGGACGGTCGATCTCCCGCTCGATGCGGCCGACGAAAGCCTTCGCGTCGTCGGTCTTGTCCCGATCGCCCTCATGCCATGCTTCATCGAGCGAAAGCCGGATCGGCGCGGTGCTCAGTGCACGCACAAGGCGCGATCGCTCGGCCGTCTGGGCGTCGTCGAGGATCACGAGTATGCCGGCGATGCGTTGTGCGACGTATTCGCCCAGCAGCCGTTCGCCGAAGCGCGCCCGGTCTTCGAGCATCAGCCACACGCCGACCGATTGCACCGCGAGCAGGCCCCCGAACATCGCGAGCAGGCTCCGACCGAAGAGCGTCTTCGGGAGGAACTTCATCCCGCGCTCATCCGGCCCGCCTCATGCAACGCGTTCCACCTTGGCTGCAAGCAGGTAGCCTTCGTTGCGGACGGTCTTGATGAGCGCCGGCTCCCGGGCGTCGTCCCCGAGGCGCCGCCGCAACCGCGAGATCATGACGTCGATCGTACGATCGAACGGGCCGGCTTCGCGTCCCGCGAGGCTTTCCATGAGGCGGTCGCGCGACATTACGCGGTTGCCGTTTTCGACAAGCGTCTTGAGCAGGCGGAATTCGCCGGTCGAAAGCGGCACGACGACACCGTCGGCATCCACCAGGTGATGGGCGCCGATGTCGAGCGTCCAGCGGGCGAACTTGAACTCGCGCGCAGGCGTCACGGCTGCGCCGCCGTCGCTTGAGCGCCGCAGGATGCTCTTGATCCGCGCGAGCAACTCGCGTGGGCTGAAAGGCTTGGGCAGGTAGTCGTCCGCTCCCATCTCGAGCCCCACGATCCGATCGGTTTCCTCGCCGCGTGCCGTCAGCATGAGGATCGGCAGGGCCGAGCGTGCGCGCAGGGCCCGGCACAGGGCCAGCCCGTCCTCGCCGGGGAGCATCAGGTCGAGGATCACCATGTCCACGGGCGTCTTACTCATTTCAGCCCACATCCCGGTGCCATCGCCCGCGACCAGCACCTTATACCCGTGCTCGCCGAGGTATTCACGCACCAGTTGCCTCAATTGGGCGTCGTCGTCGACGACGAGAAGCGTTTTTCCAGTCATGCGCGGAGGATAACGCGCCGGGGGGGGGCAAGGTAATGTGTGAGCCGGATCACACAAACATGCACAAGCCGTTTACAAAAAGGCGCTCCCGCAGGAAAGATGGTTTACATCGCGCGCGCTGAATGACGCTTGTCACCAACTAACGGATGGAGAAACACATGAAAGCCAGGATTTCAACTCTGACAGGCGCGTTGGTCTCGGCAGGCCTTGCGGTCGCGCTTGCGGCAGGCGGCATGGCCTCCGTCTCGGCGCAAACGCCCCCGGGCAAGGACGAGGCGGCAATGCACCGCCAGCATCGCATGGAGCACATGCAAATGAAAATGAAGGGCCGCATCGAGAAGATGGCCTCGCGGCTCGAGATCAAGGCGTCACAGCAAGCGGCGTGGGGCGACTACGTGAAGGCGCGCGAAGCCATGTGGGCGAATCTCCCGGTCCGCCCTGCGCGAGACGCCGACGCGGCGACGATTGCCCGAACCCGCGCCGACTTCGCAGCCGACATGGCGAGGAAGCTCGCCGTGGTAAGCGACGCAACCGCCAAATTGCAGGCGGTGCTCACGCCGGAACAGCGCAAGGTGTTCGACGAGATGGCGCGCCGCTCAGGTCATCGCGGTCATCGC
>JANXRZ010000012.1 GCA_025352885.1 Pseudomonadota bacterium
CAAACCTGACAAAAAAAGTGTCAGGTTTGAGCCTGGCCCCTTTTTGTCAGCCCAGCTGCTTGAGCATGGTGTCGGCGTCGCTCACTTCGAACTTGCCAGGGCCTTCGACGTTAAGGCTCTTGACCACGCCGTCTTCAACGAGCATCGAGTAGCGCTGCGAGCGCACACCCATGCCGCGGGCGGTGAGGTCCATGTCGAGGCCGAGCGCCTTGGTCCAGGTGGCCGAGCCGTCGCCCATCATGCGCACTTTGCCGATCGCTTTTTGATCCCGGCCCCAGGCCGCCATGACGAAGCCGTCATTGGTGGCAACGCACCACACTTCATCGACCTTCTTCGCCTTGAGCTTGTCGACGTTCGACACGTAGCCCGGCACGTGCTTGGCCGAGCAGGTCGGCGTGAACGCGCCTGGTAGGGCGAAGATGACGACCTTCTTGCCCTTGGTCGCCTCTGCAACGCTCACTTCCTTAGGTGGCAGTGGGCAGGCGGCATCGAACTCGATTGACTCGGAAAGCTTGCCTTCGGGCAGGCTGTCGCCGACTTTGATGGTCATTTAGTTCTCCAGGTACGGGGGGATTATTCGGAAACGCGAACGGCAATAATACCTTAGCCCAGAAGCGCCGCAGCGCGTCCCCTGGCCATGTCGACGCCGCGAAGGATCGCAAGGCCGATGATGAAATAAACGCCCAGGACGACGATGGCCACGCGGTGATTTCCCGCGAAGACCCAGGTCATCAGACCATAGGAAAGCGGGCCGAAAATCGAAGCGAGCTTGACCGCAAGGCCCCACAACCCGAAGAACTCGCCGAGGCGGTCTGGCGGTGCGAGCACGCCGACGATTGCACGGCCCGCGGCTTGCGAAGCGCCCATGCACAGTCCCGCGATGTTCGCCGCGATCCAGAATGCGCCGACGCCTTCGGCAAGGCCGGCCATGAGCACCATGACGATCCAGCCGACGAGCGTGAGCGAGATCGCGCGGATGTGGCCGATCGCATCCTGGACGTAGCCGAACGCGAAGGCGCCGACGGCGGCGGTGACGTTCACGACAAGGATGAGCACGATCGTCTGCTGCGTCGTGAACTTCATCGCCTCCTGCGCGTAGATCGCCGCAAGCGCAATCACCGCCTGGATGCCGGCCTGGTAGAAGACCACGCAGAGCAGGAACCGGCGCAGGTCCCGGTAGCGCTTCGCTTCGCGCAGCGTCTGCAGCACGCGTCCCCAGGCGGCATCGACGAGGCCCGTTGCGGGTGCCTGTGGCCTCGCTCGCTCGCGCAGGAAGAGGAACGTCGGCAGGCTCGCGATGGCGAAGAGGCCCGCCGTGATGAGCATGCTTCCAGGCACGAACTGCGTAGCTGGAATCCCCTGCGCCTGGGCCCACGTTATGTAAGCGAGGCACACACCGAGCGACAGCAGGCCGCCGAGATAGCCCACGCTCCATCCCCAACCAGATACCCGGCCCATGGCTTCTGAGTCGGCAAGCTCCGGCAGGAACGCAGCGATCAGGTTCTCGCCGGTCCCGAAGAAGTAATTGGACAGGACGATCAGGAAAAGAGTGAGTACGAGGGTGCCCGGGCCCGCGAACCAAAGCAGCGCGGTGCCGGCCACGCATCCTGCAGTGCTGATCGCGAGGAGACGCTTCTTCGCCGCGTGTGCGTCGGCCCACGCGCCCACCAGCGGCGCGGTGAGCATGATGAGCGCATAGGACACGGAGAGCGCTGCCGTCCACGCGAACGTGGCCCACACGGCTTTACCGGCAATCGCGGACACGAAATAGGCACTGAAGACCGCGGTGATGACGACGGTCGTGTAGCCCGAGTTCGCGAAGTCGTACATCGACCAGGCCCACACTTCCTTCAGGCGGACGTCGGCCCCGAGAGCGGGGCGTCTGGCGGCAGCGGTCATGGTTTGGCGCCTGTTGTAAACGTCTGTTTTGATTGCAAGTGCTTTATTGTAAGTCCCCGCCATGCATTGAGCCGTCCTTGCCTGCGCTGCTATAGTCCGTGCACTCGTTCAGGAGCCTACCGGATGGCTGCAGTCCAACCGACAATCATGGAGCACCGGCTCACCCTCATCGAACTCCTCGACTGGCTGGTCGAGGACAAGCTCGTCGAGCCGGAAGCCGCAGAAGCACTCAAGAAGGAGCGCCGTTACTACCGCGGCGCAGGACATCCGTTGGTCATCATCGGTGACCAGAAATGGAAAAGCGCGCAGGTGCCGCATCGCCTCTTGTCGCTCGAGTCGCTCACGGAGTGGCTGGCCAAGCGCGTGGGGCTTGAATACATGCACATCGATCCCCTCAAGATCGATTTCTCCGCGGTGACCGAGGTGATGTCCTCGGCCTATGCCACGCGCTTTCGCGTACTGCCCGTCGGGGTCGACAGCAAGGAGGCGGTGATCGCGACCGCCGAGCCGTACCTGCGCGACTGGGAGCGCGAGCTCGTCAAGATCCTCAAGCTCGAAGTGCGGCGCGTGATCGCCAACCCGACGGACATCGAGCGCTACCAGGTCGAGTTCTACAACCTCGCCAAGTCGATCAAGGGCGCGAACAAGGCGGGAACCGTTTCCTCGGGCCTGGGCAATTTCGAGCAACTGGTCGAGCTGGGCGCAGCGAACAAGCAATTCGATGCAAACGACGCACATATCGTGCGCATCGTGGACTGGCTCTGGCAATACGCATTCGAGCAGCGCGCGAGCGACATCCACATCGAGCCGCGGCGCGAATTGGGCATCGTGCGCTTTCGCATCGACGGGGTGCTGCACCAGGTCTATCAGATCCCGGCCGTCGTCCAGGCTGCAATGACGAGCCGAATCAAGATCCTCGGGCGCATGGACGTCGTGGAAAAGCGGCGTCCCCAGGACGGCCGCATCAAGACACGTACGCTCGACGGCCAGGAGATCGAGCTTCGCTTGTCGACACTGCCGACGGCATTCGGCGAGAAGCTCGTCATGCGGATTTTCGACCCCGAGGTCCTGGTGCGCGATTTCACCGAACTTGGGTTTTCGGTCGAGGACCAGGGTCGCTGGAAGGATATGACCGAGCGCCCGAACGGCATAGTGCTGGTCACCGGCCCCACCGGCTCGGGCAAGACTACGACTCTTTACTCGACGCTCAAGACCCTCGCCACACCGGAGGTGAACGTCTGCACGGTGGAAGATCCGATCGAGATGGTGGAAGGGACCTTCAACCAGATGCAGGTCCAGTCCAACATCGACCTGAACTTTGCCGAGGGCCTGCGCGCCCTCATGCGGCAGGACCCGGACATCATCATGGTGGGTGAGGTACGCGATCTCGAAACGGCCGAGATGGCGGTCCAGGCCGCGCTGACCGGTCACCTCGTGCTCTCGACGCTGCATACGAATGACGCGCCTACGGCGATCACCCGCCTGATTGAACTCGGGGTTGCGCCGTACCTGCTGGTGGCTACGATCAACGGCGTCATGGCGCAGCGCCTGGTACGCATCCTGTGCGCGGCCTGCAAGGAGAAGGTGGAGCTCAACCGCGTCGAGGACATTGCCGCATGGGATGGACTGGTGTCGCCTTGGAAAACCAATCGGCCGGCAGCCATTTACAAGCCGGTGGGGTGCCTCGAGTGCCGCATGACGGGCTTCCAGGGCCGGGTGGGGATTTATGAAGTGCTGACCTGCACACCCACCATCAAGGAACTGCTTTCCGAAGTCGCCAACGAGTCGAAAATCCGCCAGCTCGCCTTGGCCGAAGGAATGCGGCCCTTGCGCCTGAGCGGCGCGCTCAAGGTGGCGGCCGGCATCACCACGATCGAAGAGGTGGCCAAGGTTGCGCCGCCTTCACGGGATGTGATTCGCGCGGTGGCAGACCTCCCGCGCGCATGAGCGCCTTCCAGACGCTCGTTCGCCGCGCACGCCAGTTCGGCCTGCGTCGTTCGATCGCCGTGTACCTGGCAATCGTCGTCGGACTGGTGCTTGCGAGCGAACTTGCGATCCAGCACATCATGGGGCAGGGCGGCTCGGACCCCGGCTTACCAGTGCTGAACGCCCTCGCCATCGCGGCACTTCTCGGCGTGTTCGTGTTCTTCCTTTTCCAGGGTGCAGTGGAAGACCGGGAAAAAGCGAGCGTGGCCCTGGCCAACAGTGAAGAACGGTTTCGCAGTCTTACAGCATTGTCGGCCGACTGGTTTTGGGAGACCGATGCCGAGCACCGCCTGAGCTGGCTGGCGGGCGGCCAGTCGATGCTCAGGCTCCTAGGATCGGGGCTTGCGTACGGGCAGCGGATCTGGGACATCGAGGGCATCGTCGCGCAGGAGCCGGCGCTTGCCGCGCATCGCGCGGCCCTCGACGTGCGCAAGTCCTTCCACGAATTCGAGCTCACAAGGCGGGGGGGGAAGTCGGGCGACGAATTCCACCTGATCTCCGGCGAGCCGCGCACCGATGCTGGAGGTCGCTTTGCCGGTTACCGCGGGGTGGGACGCGATGTGACGCAGCAGAAGGGCGCCCAAAGCGCACTGGCCGCAGCGAAGAACCGACTCGAAATGGCGCTCGACTCAGGCGCCCTTGCCATCTGGGACAGCGATGTCAGGACCGGGCAGATCTTCGTGAGCGACGGGTGGTCGCAGATTCTCGGGGATCCGCCGGGGGACTCCTCCCACGGGCTGCAGGAAGTCCTCGAGCGTGTGCATCCCCAGGACAGAGACGCTGCATTGGCCGCTTCGAAAAGCGCGGTGAAGGGACAGGGGAATTCGTTCAATGCGGAAATTCGCGTTCGGACCGCGTCCGGCGACTGGAAATGGGTCGTGAGCTCCGGAAAAGTAGTCGCGCGCGACGAAGCGGGACGGGCGCTGCGCATGACGGGAACGGTCGTAGACATCGATCGAAGGAAGCGCGCAGAGCATTCGCTGCGAGATGCCGAAACGCGCTATCGGACGCTCGTCGACCTGTCTCCCGATGCAGTCCTGCTGCAGTCCGACGGCCGTATCGAATATGCGAACCGGGCCGCCGCGGAGATGATCGGCACCGCAGGACCCGCGGAGCTGGTGGGACGCGACATCATGCAGATGGTGCATCCCGACGACCTTCCCGATGTGCTCAAGCGGGCGCAATACCTTCGGGCCGGTCCGGGCAAGAGCGATTTTCGCGAGCGAAGGATAGTGCGACCGGACGGCGGCATCGTCACCCTCGAGGGCGCGAGCGTTTCGTACCTGGAGCGTGGCCGGCTCGTGGTGCAAACAGTGCTGCGCGATATTTCCGAGCGGGTGCGCGCAAGGCAGGACCTCGCCGAGCGTGAGCAGCGTTTTCGCGACGTCGTCGAAGCCGCCGGCGAATACGTGTGGGAGACCGATACCGCGTTTCGCTACACGTGGCTGTCGGAGAGGATCGAGGCGGTGCTCGGCTACACGCAGGCCGACCTGCTCGGGCGGCGGCCGCAGGACTTCATGCCGCTCGGCGAACAGCGTGCCATCGGCGACCGGCTCATGCGGCACAGTCGCAGCGCGCAGCCTTTCCGCGACCTTGTTCATCGCTCGCTCACCAAGTCCGGCCGCGCGATATGGCAAAGCATGTCGGGCGTCCCGGTATTCGGACCGGGCGGCGAACTCAAAGGGTTTCGCGGCGCCGGCTCCGACATCACCGCAAAGAAGCAGGCCGAAGACCGCATCCAGTTTCTTGCGACCCGCGATGCGCTCACCGGGCTGCCGAACCGGCTGCTGCTCTCAGACCGGGCGGAGCAGGCGATCCTCAATGCCGGGCGCAACCAGGGCCGCATCGCCGTACTGTCATTGAGTCTCGACCGTTTCCAACTGGTAACCGATTCGCTGGGGCACCAGGTCGGCGACGCGGTGCTGCGCGCCGTGGCGGAACGGCTTTCCGGCACCTTGCGCAAAGACGATACGCTCTCACGCGTGGGGGGCGATGAATTCGTGCTCCTGTGGGACGGCACGAGGGAGATCGAGGACGTGGCGCTCGTCGCCCAGAAAGTCCTGAACTGCCTCATGCCGCCGATTACGGTGGAGGGCCGCTCGCTGAACGTGTCGGCGAGCATCGGCATCAGCGTTTATCCGCGCGATGGCCAGGCCTTTGTCGAATTGCTGAAGGGTGCGGACGCCGCCCGGCGCGCGGCGCGGGAAGCGGACGGAAATACTTATCGCTTCTTCTCCAACGAACTCAACACGCGCGCGCTCGAGCGGCTGGAGATGGAGAACGGCCTTCACCTTGCGATTTCCCGCGGCGAACTTGTTTTGAAGTTCGAGCCCATCGTCAAAGGTGGCGGCCCTGCCGGCGGCTTGCCGGTGGTCGTGGGCGCCGAGGTATTGCTGCACTGGAGGCATCCGTCGAAAGGGTTGCTTCCTCCAGACCGGTTCCTGCCGGTCGCCGGGCAGGCCGGCCTGATGGGCGCACTCGGTGCATGGTTGATCGACCGCTCGTGCGAGCAGATCGCGGCGTGGGACAGCGGCCCAGCCGCCGGACTTCGGTTTGCGCTGAACGTGCCGGTCCGCGAGTTCGCCAGGTCTCCCGGGCTGGCCGACACGCTGGAAAAGGCGATTGCCAGGAATGGCATAGGCGCAGAGCGGCTTTCGCTCGAAATTGCCCAGGGCGCCTTGCCGCAAGGAGCAGACGATTACCTCACGTCGCTCCGCGCGACCGCCGCCAGGGGCGTGGCCCTCACGATCGACGATTTCGGCAGCGGGGCATTCGACCTTGCGGCACTGCGCAGGCTGCCCGCGACCCGGCTGAAGATCGGGCCGGCGTTTGTGAAGGACATCGCCGCTCGTGAGGACGCAGCCATCGTGGTCCAGACGCTTTCCGCCATGGCCGGCGGCCTCGGGCTCGCTTTTGCCGCGGAAGGCGTGACAACGGCTGCCCAGCTCGCGAAATTGCAGCAACTGGGTTGCGCTGAATGGCAAGGCAGCCTCTTCAGCGCCCCCCTCGATGGAGCCGCTTTCGAAGCGCTCCTGCTTGCCCCGCTCCGCGCGCTTCGCGCGTGAACGCAAGGCATTTGGCGGTACGGCGCAGGGTTACAATGCCGCAGCTGCACGCACACTAAGACCAATGCCGAACACTGCCCAATGCTGAACCTGCTGGCGATCGCGCTGGTGGGCGCTGGAGTGCTGATCCTCCTGGCGGCGCTGCTCTCCACTCGGCGGCTGGTTGCCGAACTCCCCGAAGGACCCATGCGCTCGCAATGGCGGCTCCTTGCCGCCCTGATCGTCGTTTTCGTGGTGGGTTACGCAGGTTACCTCGCGGTCTTCTGGGGCCGCCACCAGGTGCTGGCAGACCTTTTGGTGCCGGTCGTGTTCGCGTGCGTCGCCTGTTTCGCCTTTCTCTCCTCACGGCTGTCGCTTGCGACCGTAGTCAACGTGCGGAGGATGTCGACGCTCGATCGCGCGAACGTCACAGATGCGCTTTCGGGCCTGGACAGCCGCCACTATCTCGACCGCCGAATGCGCGAGGAGATGATGCGGGCCGAGCGCCATGGCCTCGCAGTGTCGGTCATGCTGCTCGACATCGACGAATTTGCCAGCGTAAACGCCACTTACGGCCACGCCGTGGGCGACCAGGTCCTCACGGAAATCGGCCGAATCCTGAGCGGGGGAGTGCGCGAATCCGACGTGCTGGTGCGCTATGGCGGCGAGGAGATCGCGGTCGTGGCGACGCATACCGCACCCGAGGCTGCCATGGCGGTTGCCGAAAGGTTGCGGCGCGACGTGGAAGTCGGTGCCCGCAAAGCGCTGCTTGAAGCGCAGGGCGCGCGGCGTGCCATCACGGTCAGCATCGGCGTGGCCGGGCGTGAAGCCGGGCAGAAGGCGGACACCGATCTTTTCGCGGCGGCGGAACGCGCGTTGCGCAGGGCCAAGAGCGAAGGCCGCAATCGCGTCGTCCTCGGCTAGCCAGCGCCTGCAACCGCCGGACTCGTGCCCACGGCACGCAATCGACGAGACTACTTGGTCAGCGTTTTCATTGCCTTCTCGAGGCCGCCCATGGTGGTCGGGTACATGCGCCCCCCCATGAGTTCTTTCATGACCTGGACCGACTGGCGGTAGCCCCAGATCTCCTCGGGCTCCGGGTTGAGCCACACGCACCGCTGGTACACCTCGGTCACGCGCTTGACCCACACTGCGCCGGCTTCTTCGTTGAAGTACTCGATCGATCCGCCCGGCTGGAGGATCTCGTAAGGGCTCATCGTCGCATCGCCCACGAAGATCACCTTGTAATCATGGCCGTACTTGTGGAGCAGGTCCCACGTGCGGGTGCGCTCCGAATGCCGGCGGCGATTGTCCTTCCACACGAAGTCGTACAGGCAGTTGTGGAAGTAGAAATATTCGAGGTGCTTGAACTCGGTCTTCGCGGCCGAAAACATTTCCTGGCAGAGCTTCACGTGGTCGTCCATCGAGCCGCCGATGTCCAGCAGCATGAGCACCTTGACCGTGTTTCTGCGCTCCGGGCGCATGTGGATATCGAGGTACGCCTTCTTCGCCGTCGAGCTGATAGTGTTCTCGAGGTCGAATTCTTCCGGCGCGCCCTGGCGCGCGAACTTGCGCAGGCGGCGAAGCGCGACCTTGATGTTGCGCGTGCCCAGTTCCACCGAATCGTCGAGGTTCTGGTACTCGCGCTGGTCCCATACCTTCACCGCGCTGCGGTTACGCGAGGTTTTCTGCCCGATGCGGATGCCTTCCGGGTTGAAGCCGTAGGCGCCGAAAGGCGACGTGCCACCGGTGCCGATCCATTTATTGCCGCCTTGGTGGCGCTCCTTTTGCTCCTCGAGGCGTTTCTTGAGCGTCTCGATGAGCTTTTCCCAGCCGCCCAGGGCCTCGATCATCTTCTTCTCTTCATCCGACAGCGTGAGCTCGGCCTGCTTCAGCAACCACTCGAGCGGAATCTCCGCCCCGATGCCGGGTATCGCTTCCACGCCGTCCCAGAATTCAGCAAACGCCCGGTCGAACTTGTCGAAATTGGCTTCGTCCTTCACCAGCGCGATGCGCGACAGATAATAGAAATCCTCGACCGACGAGCCGATCACCCCTTTTTGCAGCGCCTCGAGCAGCGTCAGGAACTCCTTGATGG
>JANXRZ010000141.1 GCA_025352885.1 Pseudomonadota bacterium
GGTCGACAAAGGCGATCAGCTTGCCGCCGCGCAGCACGAACTGGTCAAGGGCATATTCGGCCGACTCCATGATGTCGCGCGGCTGGATCACGAGCAGGACCTTGATGTCCTTGTCGATCGTCTCGGCGTTCATCGATACGGCCTTGACGTTGAAATCGCGCTTCAGCTCGTTGGCGAGGACCCAGGGCTCGCTGCCCTGCCGCGTCATCGGGTTCATCAGCTCGCCGAGCACGGGCACCGCGCTCATCACGCCGATGGTCGGACGCTCCGGGTTCGCCACCCGGGCGATCGCACGGATCAGGTCGTACTCGAGCAGCCTTTCGCGCTGCTGCGAAATGTTGGACAGCGCCTGCTTGCGGTCAAGCCGGCTCACCGACAGGCCGAGGTAGAACTGCTCGCCCGTAAAGAGGGTCTGCGGCTCCACGCCGTCGAGCTGCGCGGCGTCTTCCTCGTCCGAATCCGGTTTGGGATTGTATTTCTCGATCACCAGGTTGGATCCGGCGACGGACTTGAATTCGCGCACCAGGTCTTCCACGCGCTGCGCGAAGCTGCGCAACTGCACCGGAATCGCGTTGTCGCTGGCCGATACGTACAGGCGCACCTTCACTGGGCCGTCGAGCTTCTGCAGGATCTTCTTCGTGCCCTCCGACAGCGTGTAGAGCTTGCCGTCGGTGAGGTCGGCGCGCACCGCGCCGCCCGAGGCCAGGTAGTTGAACGCGACGAGGATGATGAACAGGGCCGCAAGGCCGACGGCGGAGAACAGCAGGGTTTCGTATTTTTTCATGATCGCTCAGCCCGCCCGGTGGTTGCGGATGATCACCGACGTCGCAAACAGCGCAAATCCGATCACCGAGAGAAAGAAGAACAGGTCGCGCGTGTCGATCACGCCTTTCTGGAAGCCGTCGAAGTGGGTGATCACCGAGAAGGCGGCAACGATCTCGACCACCGCCGGGTTGGCCCATCGGGTCATCATGTCGGTGACCGGGTTGAAGCCCGCCAGGATCAGGAACAGGCACAGCACCACCGACAGGATGAAGGCGATGACCTGGTTGCGGGTCAGCGCCGAAGTCATGCACGTGATCGCGAGGTACGCGCCGGCAAGGAAGAAGCTGCCGAGATAGCCGGCCGCGATCATGCCGTTGTCCGGGCTGCCGAGCTCGTTGACCGTGATGACGATGGGGAAAGTGAGCGCCAGCGCGATCGCGAGGAAGGCCCACGACGCGAGGAACTTCGCCACGATAGCTTCCCACGCATTCACCGGCATGGTGAGGAGCAGCTCCATCGTGCCGGAGCGGCGCTCCTCGGACCACACGCGCATGCCCACCGCGGGCACGAGCACGAGGTAGATCCAGGGATGCCACGAAAAGAACGAGGACAGGCTCGCCTCGCCCCGCTCGAAGAAGCTGCCGACGGTGAAGGTGAAGAACCCCGCGAGCAGAAGGAAGATCACCAGGAACACGTAGGCGACCGGCGAAGTGAAGTAGGACGAGAGTTCGCGCTTCGCGATGGCCCGGATATTGGCAATGGAGCTGTTGGTGTTCATTTTTTCACCGTATCGGGCAGGGTGATGCGGCGGAACACTTCGTCGAGTTGTCCCTCCTCGGTGTGGAGCGCATCGACGCGCCAGCCTTCCCGGGCCGCCAGGTCCATCACCGAGCGCGCCAGTGCAACGGGGGCGTGCTTGTCTTTGGGGTAGACGCGCAGGGCGGGTCCGCCCACCTGCTGCTCTACGCGCGCCGCTTCTGGCAGCGCGGCGAGCTTGGCCGCGTCCGCGCCCTGTGCGGCAATCGTGACCGCGCCGGCCAGGTCGGACATATTGCGCAGCTCTTCGGGCGTGCCGTTGGCGACGATGCGGCCGCGGTCGATGATGATCGCGCGGGTGCACGCGGCATCGACCTCTTCGAGGATATGGGTGGAGAAAATCACCGCCTTGGTCTTGCCCATTTCGCGGATGAGGTTGCGCACCTCGTGTTTCTGGTTCGGATCCAGGCCGTCGGTGGGCTCATCCATGATGAGCACGTCCGGGTCGTGGATCAGCGATTGCGCGAGGCAGGTGCGGTGCCGGTAGCCTTTGGACAGGGTGTCGATCTGCTGGTGCAGCACGGAGGACAGGAAGCAAAGGTCGACCACCCGCCCGACGGCCTTCTTCTTCGCATCGCCCCTGAGGCCGCGCAGTTCGGCCGTGAAGCCGAGGAACCCCTCTACCGACATATCGGGATACGACGCCGCGTTTTCAGGCAGGTAGCCGATGAGCCGCTTGGCGGCGAGGGCATCCTCGACCACGTCGTGCCCGCCGATGGAGACCTTGCCCGCGGTAGGAGGCAGGAACCCGGTGATCATGCGCATCGTGGTGGACTTGCCCGCGCCGTTGGGGCCGAGGAAGCCGAGCACCTCGCCGCGCTCCACCGAGAAGGACAGGCCGTCGACCGCCTTCTTCAGCCCGAACGTCTTGGTCAGGTTTTCAATCCGTATCATCAGTTGAGCCTTGTGATTTCGAACCTGGGAGTGCCGGCGCGCCATACCTCGTGGCCGGCCTGCCACAGCTTCAAGGGGCCGCATTATCTCCCAGAACCGGCCTGCGTGACCTGCGGTGGACCTTGCGGGTAAAATTCGCCCCTTCCGCAAATCTGGTCATTGCCCGCAAGAGGTACTTCATGGACACAGCGCTTCTTTCCAAAACCGCGGCCGCGATGGTCGCTCCCGGCAAGGGCATCCTTGCCGCCGACGAATCGGCCGGCACCTGCGAAAAGCGGTTCCAGTCGGTCAACGTCGAGTGCACCGAGGACAATCGCCGCGCCTACCGCGGACTCCTGTTCTCGACGCCGGGGGTCAACCGCCACATTTCCGGTGTGATCCTGCACGACGAGACGCTGCGCCAGAAAGACAACGCCGGCGTGGCCTTCCCGGCGTACCTCGACAACCTCGGCGTGATCCCGGGCATCAAGGTGGACAAGGGCGTCATCGCGATCCCCCTCACCGTAGGCGGAGAAGCGGGCGGCGAAAAGGTCACCGAGGGGCTGGACGGGCTGGACAAGCGCCTGGCGGAGTATTTCAAGCTCGGCGCGCGCTTCGCGAAATGGCGCGCCGTGATCACCATCGGAGAGAACATGCCCTCCCACACCTGCATCTACGCCAATGCGCACGCGCTGGCGCGCTATGCCGCCGCCTGCCAGGCCGCTTCGATCGTCCCGATGATCGAGCCCGAGGTCCTGCTCGACGGCGGCCACACGATCGAGCACTGCGAGGAAGTCACCGAAGCTACGCTGCGAGCGACTTTCGCAGCGCTGGCCGCGTACAACGTGGCCTCCGAACACACGATCCTCAAGGCGAGCATGGTTGTCTCGGGCAACGCCTGCAAGCGGCAGGCGGACGTGGCCGAAGTGGCCGAGCGCACGCTGCGCGTCCTCAAGCGCACGGTGCCGGCGTCCCTGCCCGGCGTGGTGTTCCTTTCGGGCGGCCAGTCGGACCTTTCGGCGACTACCCACCTGGATGCAATGAACAAGATGGGTGCGCCCTGGCCGCTCACGTTCTCGTATTCGCGTGCGCTGCAGAATTCCGCCCTCAAGGCCTGGAGCGGCAAGGCCGCCAACGTCGGCGCGGCGCAGACTGCCTTCGCCCATCGCGCCGAGATGAATGGCCTGGCGGCGCAAGGCAAATGGAATTCCAAACTCGAAAAGAGCGCAGCCTGATGAGCCAGCCTTTGTACGAATCGAGCCTTAAAAGCCTGCCGAAGATCACCAGCGGCAAAGTGCGCGACATCTACGCGGTCGGCACCGACAAGATGCTGATCGTGACCACCGACCGGCTGTCGGCGTTCGACGTGATCCTGGGCGATCCGATCCCCGAGAAGGGCCGGGTCCTTACCGAGATGGCTGATTTCTGGTTCGCGAAGCTGGGGCACGTGGTCCCGAACCACCTCACCGGGATCGATCCGGAAACCGTTGTGTCGGGCGCCGACGAGAAAGCGCAGGTGCGCGGCCGCTCGATCGTGGTGAAAAAACTCAAACCGCTGCCGGTCGAAGCGGTAGTGCGCGGCTACATCATCGGCTCGGGCTGGAAGGACTACCAGCAGACCGGCGCGGTGTGCGGCATCCAGCTGCCCAAGGGCCTGCAGCAGGCGGCCAAGCTCGCCGAGCCGATCTTCACGCCGGCGACCAAGGCCGAGATGGGCGAGCACGACGAGAACATCTCGTTCGAGCAGATGGCAAAGCTTGTCGGGACGGAGATGGCCAACAAGGTGCGCGACGTGAGCCTGCGCCTCTACAAGGAAGCGGCCGACTTCGCCGCGACCAAGGGCATCATCATCGCCGATACCAAGTTCGAGTTCGGGCTCGACGACAAGAACACGCTTGTGCTCATCGACGAGGTGCTGACGGCGGACTCGTCGCGCTTCTGGCCCGCGAGCGAGTA
>JANXRZ010000045.1 GCA_025352885.1 Pseudomonadota bacterium
CTTGTCGACGACTGCTTGTGCGGCTTCCGGGCTGTCGATGCCCTCGAGGCTGACTTTCGACAGGTGCAATTCAGGCACGTTGCCGAAGTACGCGCGTACGGCTTCCTCGGCTTCCTTGGGGAGCGCGAGGTTCTTGAGACGGATCTGCCAGCTGTATTCGCTCGGCGCGCCAACGCGACGGTTGAATTTCATCCGGCCGACCGAGGAGAGGTCGTACCGCTCTTCGGCAAAGAACAGGCCGTTGAAGAGTGCCTCGACCGCGTCTTCGGTCGGCGGCTCGCCGGGACGCATCATGCGGTAGATCGCGATCCGCGCGGCATTCAGGTCCGCAGTCTCATCGATGCGCAGCGTTTGCGAGATGTAGCCGCCCTGGTCCAGGTCGTTGGTGAAGAGCGTCTGGATCTTGGTCACGCGCGATTCACGCAACTGGGCGAGCAGCGTCTCAGTGACTTCGTCGTTGGCATTGGCGATGATCTCGCCATCAGCGCTGACCACGTTGTGCGCCAACGTGCGGCCCAGAAGGTACTCATCCGGTGCATCGATCTTCTTGATGCCTGCGGCATCCATGTCGCGGATGTGTTTGACCGTGACCCGCTTGTCCTTGGCGACCAGTGTCTTGCCCGACTTGTCGATGATCTCGAACCGCGCCACTTCGCCGCGCAGCCTTTCGGGCACGAGGTCAAAGCGGACATGCGAAGACTCGATATGGAACGTGTCGAACGCAAAGAACTCCTTGAGGATCCGCTCGGGCGTATAGCCGAGGGCCTTGAGGAGGATCGTCACCGGCATCTTGCGGCGGCGGTCGACGCGGAAGTAGACGTAGTCTTTGGGATCGAACTCGAAGTCGAGCCACGAGCCGCGATAGGGAATCACGCGGGCCGAAAACAGGAGCTTGCCCGAGCTGTGGGTCTTGCCGCGGTCATGCTCGAAGAACACCCCGGGCGAACGGTGAAGCTGGGAAACAATCACGCGCTCGGTGCCGTTAATGACGAACGAGCCGGTCGTGGTCATGAGCGGGATCTCGCCCATGTAGACCTCCTGCTCCTTCACTTCCTTGATGGTCGGCTTGGCCGCTTCCTTGTCAAGGATGGTGAGGCGCACCTTGGCACGCAGGGGGCTGGCGAAGGTCAGGCCGCGCTGCTGGCATTCCTTGACGTCGAACGGCGGCTCGCCGAGCGCGTAGCTCACGAACTCCAGCCGCGCGTTGCCCGAGTGGCTGCTGATGGGAAAGATTGAAGTGAAGGCCGCCTGGAGGCCTTCGTTTTTGCGCGCCTCGCCCGGAACTTCAGCCTGCAGGAAGGCGGTGAAGGACTCGAGTTGGGTGGCGAGCAGGAACGGCACGTTCAGCACGGCCGCGCGCTTGGCAAAACTCTTCCGAATACGCTTACGCTCGGTGAGGGAATAGGTCATGAATGCTCCCGTTCAGGAATAGCAATGGCAGAGGACAAAACCAAGACGCGGCCCGAATTGGCGGCGGGCCGGATGGCGTCTTGGTTTTGCACTCTGGAAATTGGATTGGCTATGTATGAAAGAGGGGTGCGGCCCGGAAAGGTTCCCGGGCCGCCCGCCTGAAATTGCCTGATTACTTGACCTCGACCTTGCCGCCGGCGTCGGTGATCTTCTTGACGATGGCGTCGGAATCGGCCTTGTTCACGCCTTCCTTGACGGGCTTCGGCGCGCCGTCGACCAAGTCTTTGGCTTCCTTGAGGCCGAGGCCCGTGATCTCGCGAACGGCCTTGATCACGTTCACCTTGTTCTCGCCGCATGCGGTGAGGATCACGGTGAATTCGGTTTTCTCTTCGACGGCGGCGGCTGCCGGGCCGGCGGCCGGGCCGGCCACCGCAACGGCTGCGGCGGCGGATACGCCAAACTTCTCTTCCATGTCCTTGATGAGCTGCGAAAGCTCGAGGACGGTCATGTTAGAAACTGCTTCGAGGATCTGTGCGCGTTCCATGTTCAACTCCAAAAAAAGATTGCCTGAAGAATCGTAGGGTTAAGTAGGTGTTGCTTCGGCCTAGGCCGCCTGCTTGTCTTTCTGGTCGCGGACTGCGGCGAGCGCGCGTACAAATCCGGTGGGCACCTCGTTCAGGGTGCGCACGAACTTGGCGACGGGCGCTTGCATCGTGCCCATCAGCTTGGCAATGAGCTCATCACGGCTCGGCATCGTGGCCAACGTCTTGATGTCCTTGGCGGTCATCAGCGAGTTGGGCATCGAACCGCCCTTGATTACGAACTTCTCATTGTCCTTGGCGAACTCGGACAGCGCCTTAGCGCCCGCTACCGGGTCCTGCGCGATGCCGTACATCAGCGGCCCGACCATCTGGTCGGCCAGCTTCTCGAACGGCGTGCCGGCGACGGCTCGACGCGCGAGAGTGTTTTTCAGCACCCGCAGGTAAACACCGGAGATGCGCGCCTTGGCTCGCAGGTCCGTGATGCGACCGACGTCGAGGCCGCGATATTCCGCGACGATCACCGCCTGGGCCCCGCCCAGCTTCTCGGCGATTTCCGACACGACGGTCTGCTTCTGTTCCAGACTCATGCCCAAAGGTCTACCTCCTGGTCTAACTGTTGCGAACAAGCCGGAGAACATTTAGAACTTCGCTCCGGCCCACCATCGGCGACCGTTCTTCAGGACTTGCATCCTGTTTTGGGGTACACCGTCTGCGTAGGGCGATTGCCTGATTAAGCTTCTCGAACATGCACCAACAAATGCGCTCGAAGCCCCTACGGTCTTAGACGACCGCCCGTCCTCGCGGACCGGCGGCTGCCCAAAGTCTTTACTGCTGCTGTTGCTGCTGGGCCGAGACGGACGCGACGTCGACCTTGACGCCCACACCCATCGTGCTCGACACCGAAACTTTCTTCAGATAGATGCCCTTAGTGCTGCCGGGCTTGGCCCGGTTCAGGGCGTCCACCAGCGCCGTCAGGTTTTCGGTCAGCTGCTCGGGGGAGAATGACGCCCGTCCGATCGTGCACTGGACGATCCCGGCCTTGTCGGCGCGAAACTGCACCTGCCCGGCCTTGGCGTTCTTCACCGCGCCCGCGACATCCGGCGTGACCGTGCCGACCTTCGGGTTCGGCATCAGGCCCCGGGGTCCAAG
>JANXRZ010000054.1 GCA_025352885.1 Pseudomonadota bacterium
GGCGAGTGAGCTCCGGAAGCGCGACCTTCGCAATGGTCGCGCAGGTGGCCGCCGACGAGCCGGAAACGGAGCCGAAGATGCCGCACCCCAGGATCGTAGTGTGCATCAGCCGTCCGGGCACCTTGTTCAGCCAGGGCGACAAGCCCTCGAACATCTCTTCGGACAACTTGGTCCGAAACAATATCTCGCCCATCCAGATGAACATCGGCAGCGCGGCGAGTGTCCAGGAGGCGTTCGATCCCCAGAACGCGGTGAACAGGTTCTTGCCCGGCGGCGTGCCGGTGAAAAAAGCCATCCCGATCCAGCCGACGATGGCGAGCGTCATCGCAATCCAGACGCCGCTGGCGAGGAACAGCATCATGATGATGAGCAGGAGCCCTGCGATTTCGACGAGATTCACACGTCCTCCGTGAAGTCGCCGCGCGCGTGACGCTCTTCGGTCGCGATTACGTAGGTCGGCCGCCGCCCGGACAGGACGATGACGAATTCATCAAGCACCGCGATGCACAAGATAAGCGCGCCAACCACGAAGGACAGCTGCGGGATCCACATCGGAATCACGATGAGCCCGTTGGCCATGTCATTGAACTGCCAGCTCTCGAAGGTGAAGCGGCCGGCCCAGAAGGCAAGGTAGCCGCAAAAGACAGTCGCAACGCCAAGCGAGCCGATCTCGAATGCCTGCCGCGCCTTGGGGCCAAGGCTTTCGAGGAGCAGGCCCACTCGAACGAAATCGCCGCGCTTAAAGGTGTCGGCCATCGCGAGGAAGGCGGCGGCAGCGCAGAACCACGCGACGATATCGTCGGTGCCGCCCGTGCGCATGCCGAGCTCCCGCATGAGCGTCTGTCCGATCATCACGACGAAGATCGCAAAAATAAAAAACGCCGCGAGGTATCCCGCGGCGCCGTAGAGGAAATTCAGGGCGCGGCGCATGGCCTTCCTGCGCCGCCGGCCCCGTTACTTCGCGTAGGCATCGAGGATCATCTTGCCTTCCGCACCGGCTTTCTTCAGCCAATCGGCAACCATCGTGTCGCCGATTTTCTTGAGATCGGCTTTGAGCTGGGGGCTGGGCGGATAGATGGTCATGCCGTTCTTCTTGAGGGCATCGTTGTACCAGAGGGTCTTCTCGGCCGAAATCTTCCAGCCCTTGGTCTCGGCGTCCGCAGCGGCCTTCAGCACGACGCCCTGCGTGGCCTTGTCGAGCGCATCGAAAGCTTTTTGGCTGACGAGCACCGCATTCTTGGGCACCCAGCCTTGCACGTCGGCGAAGTACTTGAGGTGCTCGAAAGTCTTGGTGTCATACCCTGTGGCGGGCGACGACATATACGAATCGACGACCCCGGTGGCCAGCGCCTGCGAGAGCTCGGCCTGCTGGATGGTGACCGGCTGCGCGTTGACCAACTCGGCAATCTTGGCTGTCGCCGGGCTGTAGGCGCGCCACTTCAGGCCTTTCATGTCGGCCGCGGACTTGACCTCCTTCTTGGAAAACAGGCCTTGCGGGGGCCATGGCACCGCATACAGGAGCTTGATGCCTTGCTTGGCCAGGTGGTCTTCCAGCGGCTTTCTCGATGCCTTGTACAGCTTCATGGCGTCGGCATAGCTCGTTGCCAGGAACGGCACCCCGTCCAGTTCGAACATCGGGTCTTCGTTCGCGTAGGCCGCAAGCAGGATTTCCCCGATCTGCACCTGGCCGTTCTGGATGCCGCGCTTGATTTCCGGCATCTTGAGGAGGGACGCATTGGCGTGCACTTGGATCTTGAGCTTGCCGCCGCTCGCCTTTTCGACCTCGTTGGCGAATTCCTGGATGATCTCCGTATGGAAAATGGCGGGCGAGTACGGCGTGGGCATGTCCCACTTCGTCTGCGCCATCGTGGTGCCTGCAGCAAAAGCCAGTGCAACGGCGGCTGCCGCCACGAGGACTGTACTGCGCGTCGTTTTAAGATGAATCATCGGGCCTCCTTGTAGGTTTTTCGGTCTGCAGCATGGTCTTGGAAGGCCTCCTGCGACAACCGGCCCGGAAGTTTCAGCCATGTGCTCGGTCAGTGTCAATGCAAGCGGCGTGCCACATCCCTCGCGAGCGCAAGGCTTGCGGTCAGCCCGGGCGATTCGATGCCGAACAGGTTCACAAGGCCCGCCACACCGTGCTCCTCCGGTCCCTGGATCACGAAGTCGGGTGCCGGATCTTTTGGGCCGGCAATTTTGGGGCGGATGCCCGCGTAACCGGGTGCAAGCGCGCCATCGGGCAACTGTGGCCAATAACGGCGAATGGCGGCGTAGAAGCGCTGCGCCCGGCCGGGGTCGACGTCGTATCCGATACGGTCTATCCATTCCACGTCGGGACTGAACCGGGCCTGCCCGCCCATGTCGATGGTGACGTGCACGCCCAGCCCGCCAGGCTCGGGCACCGGGTAGACAAGCCGTGAGAAGGGCGAACGTCCGACGAGCGAGTAGTAGTTGCCCTTTGCGTAGAACTCCGGCGGCGCCTTGTCCGCCGGGAAGCCTTCGATGCTGCGCGCAAGCGACGGCGCCGTGAGTCCTGCCGAGTTGATGACACTGGCGGCCAGCAGAGTCATCGATTCATCGCCGCCGACCTCCAGTTCGATGCCCGTAGTTGCAACCCGGGCGTGCTTGACGCGCGACCGGAAGGCGAGCATCGCGCCGTGCGATTCGGCGTCCCCCTGCAAGGCGAGCATGAAGGCGTGGCTGTCGATCACGCCCGTGGAAGGCGAGTGCAGTGCGCCGACACACGAGACGGCCGGCTCCATTGCATGCGCCTGGTCGAGCGTGAGCCAGGCAACGTCGGTCACGCCGTTTGCGTGGGCTTTCCCGCGGATGGCTTCTAGTTCCCCGAGTTGCGCGGCGTCCGTGGCGACGATGAGCTTCCCGCAACGTCTATGCGGAATGCTGCGCTCTTCGCAGTATCGATAAAGCAGGGACCGGCCTTCGACGCAACTACGTGCCTTCAGCGACCCACGGGGGTAATAGATCCCGGCATGGATGACTTCGGAATTTCGCGAGCTGGTCGCCGTCCCGATGGCATTTTCCGACTCGAGGATGATCACTTCGCGGCCTTGCATTGCGAGTTCGCGCGCGATGGCCAGGCCGACCACGCCCGCGCCGATGACGACGGCGTCAGTGGTTTCCATCGCGTCGCGCCTAGAAAACCGCGAGCTGCGAATTACGCAGGTCGGTGACGAGCATGCACCCCGGCTTGTGCGTGAACGACAGCGGCGGCTTGGCCGCGCGGATGGCCGACTGCGGCGTGACGCCGCAGGCCCAGAACACCGGAACGTCCCCGGGTTGAAGGTCTACCGGGTCGCCGAAGTCCGGAACGGCGAGGTCACGAATGCCGATCGCTGCCGGGTCGCCGAAGTGGATGGGCGCGCCATGCACGTTCGGGAAGCGTGACGTGATCTGGATCGCCCTGATCGCATCGGCAGGCTTCATCGGGCGCATCGACACTACTGTCGGACCGCCGAAGCGCCCGGCCGGGCGGGTCGCAACATTGGTCCGATACATCGCAACGCCGCACCCCTGCTCGAAGTGACGCAGCGGGATGCCGCCTTCCACGAGCGCTTCCTCGAACGAAAAAGAGCATCCGATTGCAAATGCGACCATGTCATTGCGCCAGACGGCCTTCAGGTTGGCGACCTCCTCGACCATTTCGCCATTCTTGAAGACGTAATAGCCGCCGATGTCGGTGCTTACGTTTACGTCATCGCCCAGGGCAGCAATGACGGGGTTGCCCGGTTCCGACATACCGAGGATCGGGCACGGCTTCGGGTTCAGCTGGCAAAAGCGCAGGAATTCGGCGGCGTATTCCTGCGGCAGCACAGCCAGGTTTGCCTGCGCATAGCCCGGGCACTGTCCTGACGTGTGCGCATCGAATTTGCCCGCGCGGATTGCGTGGCGCAGGGCGGCGGGGTCGGGGTAGATCAGCGGCTTTGGCGAGTTTGCGTTCATTTGATGATCCGGTGCGGCGTGGGGAACGGCGATTTTAGGCCACCGCAGGGCGTCGCACGAGAAACCGTTCGGCACTCCAGGCAAGTACACCGGCCAATGCAAGCGCCGAGGTCATAGGGCGGGCCGTGCCGTCGTAGAGAGCGCCAAGCGTCATGCTGATCGCCGCCCCAACGACGAAGGCGCAGGCGCCAAGGAGGGACGACGCTGTCCCTGCTTTTTGGGGAAAAGGGGAGAGCGCCGATGCCGTTGCATTCGGGACGACGCAGCTGGCTGCGAACATGAATGCCATGAAGGGCAGCACGATCGACAGCCAATGCGAAACGCCTGACCACGCAAGAGCTGCCGCAACCAGCCCGGACGCAAAGGCGAGGCTGGTCCCAAACCGCAGCATCCCCGCGATCCCAAGACGCATGACCATCCGGCTGGTGAACCAGGCGCCCGCGATCTGCCCGATCATCACCACGGCAAAAAGCACGCTGTACTCGCGTGGCGAAAGGCCGAGCGCTTTCACGAGCACGAAAGCCGAATTGGTTACGAAGGAAAAGATGCCGATCTGCGCGCCGAGCAGGACGCAGAACGGCGCGATGAACCTTCGGTCCCTTAAGATCGATAAGAACGTTCTTGCAATGCCAACCGGCGATATCGCCGAACGCGAAGCAGGGGCTGTCTCCTTAAGACCCACGGCTACGGAAACGCTCAAGGCAACCGCCACTGCAGCCAGCAATCCAAAGGTGCCCTGCCATCCCCACCACGCCAGCAACTGCGCGCCGATCAACGGCGCTGCTATGGGGACGATGCCGAACACCACCATCATTCGCGCCAGCATCCGCGCCGCGTGTTCGTGACTGTGCAGGTCGCGCACGATCGTCCTTGCGATTACCGGGCCGCTCGACATGCCGAGGCCCTGCACGAAGCGACACAGTGAAATCGCCGCGACCGAGTCCGCGCCGAGGCAGGCAAGCGCCGAAGCGAGATACAAGGCCAGTCCGGACAGAAGCACCGGCTTGCGGCCGAACCGGTCGGACAGGGGCCCCCACGCGAGTTGCCCGGCCGCGATGCCAAGGAAGAAAGTCGTGATCGTGAACTGCACTTCGGACACCGGCGCACCGAAGACCTGGGCGATGGCAGGCAGCGTGGGAAGGTAGGAGTCGGTTCCGAGCGGGGTTAACGCGACGAGCAGCCCGAGAAGCACGGTCAGCCAGACCGAGCCTTGAGATAGATGCATGCTGGGGATCTTATCAGGGCGGGGCAGTTAGAATGGCGCGCTTCCGGCCACTGGTTTTCGCATGAATTCCGTATCAGGCACGCCCCGCCGGCGCTGGCAATTCTGGATCGATCGCGGCGGCACTTTTACCGACATCGTCGGCCGCCGGCCTGACGGCGGGCTCGTCACCCACAAGCTGCTTTCGGAGAATCCGGCGCGCTATGCCGATGCCGCGTTGCAGGGCATTCGCGAATTGCTCGGCGTGCGGCCGGGAGAAGCGATCCCGTCGGCCGACATCGAAGCCGTCAAGATGGGCACGACGGTTGCGACGAACGCGCTGCTCGAACGCAAGGGGGAGCCTACAGCGCTGTTCATCACCCGCGGATTCCGGGATGCGCTGCGCATCGCGTACCAGAACCGCCCGCGCATTTTCGACCGCCACATCGTGCTGCCTGAAATGCTTTACAGCCAGGTCTACGAGGTGAACGAGCGCATTGCCGCCCGCGGGGAGGTCCTGACACCGCTCGACGAATCCGCGACCCGCGCCGACCTCCAGACCGCCTTCTCCCAAGGCCTGCGCTCGGTCGCAATCGTATTCATGCACGGTTATCGCCACACGCAGCACGAAGCGCGGGTCGCCGAACTGGCGAAAGCCGCCGGATTCACCCAAATCTCCGTCTCGCACCGGGTCAGCCCGCTCATGAAGCTGGTCGGGCGCGGCGATACAACGGTCGTCGACGCGTACCTGTCGCCGATCCTTCTTCGGTATGTCGAGCGCGTCTCCGCGGAACTCGACAATGTGCGCGTGTTGTTCATGCAGTCCAACGGCGGCCTGACGGACGCGCGCCGGTTCCAGGGCAAGGATTCGATCCTCTCGGGTCCCGCCGGAGGCATCGTGGGCGCCGTGCGCACGTCGTTGTCCGCGGGGTTCGATCGCATCATCGGGTTCGACATGGGCGGCACCTCGACCGATGTTTCCCATTACGCCGGGGAGTTCGAGCGCGTGTTCGAGACACGCGTTGCCGGTGTGCGCATGCGCGCCCCGATGATGAGCATCCATACGGTAGCCGCCGGGGGCGGCTCCATCCTGCATTTCGATGGTGCCCGTTACCGCGTCGGACCCGACTCGGCCGGCGCCAATCCGGGACCCGCCAGTTATCGCCGGGGAGGGCCACTGGCGGTGACTGACGCGAACGTCATGCTGGGCAAGATCCAACCGAAATTTTTCCCGCCCGTCTTCGGCCCCGGCGGGGACGAGCGGCTTGAAGCCGAAGTGGTTCGTGCGAAGTTCAAGGAGCTTGCGGCGACAATTCAGGCGGCGACCGGCGACGCGAGGTCTGCTGAAGACGTGGCCGAAGGGTTCATCAACATCGCGGTCGGAAACATGGCCAACGCGATCAAGCACATCTCGGTGCAGCGCGGCCACGATGTCACGACGTACACGCTTTGCTGTTTTGGCGGGGCGGCCGGCCAGCATGCCTGCCTGGTAGCCGATGCACTCGCGATGACGCGGGTGTTCATCCACCCATTCGCGGGGGTCCTTTCTGCGTATGGCATGGGCCTCGCCGACCAGACGGCCATGCGCGAAAAGGCTGTCGAAGCGCGGCTCGATGAGAGCGGCCTTGCCCAAGTCAACGAGGCGCTCGAAATATTGGGCGAGGAGGCGCGCGGTGAATTGCAGGGACAAGGCGTGGAAGCGGCCCGCGTGCGGGTCCTGAAACGCGTCCATCTCAAATACGAAGGCACGGATACCGCCCTGCTGGTGGCACTTGGCACCCTGGAGGAAATGAGCGCCGCATTCGAAGCTGCGTACCGCCAGCAGTACAGCTTCCTGATGCCGGGCAAGGCTTTGATCGTCGAAGCTGTTTCCGCAGAGGCAATCGGCGCCTCCGATGCCGTTTCAGAAGCGGCGGCGGCATCCAACAAGGGCGAGCCGGTCGCGGCGGACACTGTCCGGATGTTCACGCAAGGCCGCTGGCATGCGACGCCTGTCTATCGCCGGGACGAGCTAGGGGCCGGCAGCCGGGTGAGCGGGCCGGCGATCATCGCCGAAACCAACGCCACGACCGTGGTCGAGCCAGGGTGGCAAGCCGAAGTGACGGCGGCAAACCATCTCCTCCTCGAGAGGGTCGTTCCCCGCGAAACGCGCGTTGCGCTCGGCACGCAGGCCGACCCGGTCATGCTCGAGATCTTCAACAACCTGTACATGTCGATTGCCGAGCAGATGGGTCTTCGGCTGCAGAATACGGCTTACTCGGTCAACATCAAGGAGCGGCTGGATTTTTCGTGCGCCCTGTTCGACGCTGCCGGCAACCTCATCGCGAACGCACCCCACATGCCGGTGCACCTTGGGTCGATGGGCGAATCGATCAAGACCGTGATCCGGGAGAACGCCGGAAAAATGAAGCCCGGCGACGTCTACGTGCTCAACGCGCCGTACAACGGGGGCACGCACCTGCCGGACGTCACTGTGATTACGCCCGTCTGGGATGACGCCGGTGGCGAGGTTCTCTTCTACGTGGGATCGCGGGGGCATCACGCGGACATCGGCGGCATCACGCCCGGTTCGATGCCGCCGGATTCCAAGACAGTCGACGAGGAAGGCGTGCTCATCGACAATTTCCTCCTCGTGGAAGAGGGCCGGTTCCGGGAAAAGGAAACGGTGGAGCTGCTGACTTCCGGCCGGTACCCGGTGCGCAACGTCGTGCAGAACCTGGCCGACCTGCAGGCGCAAATCGCGGCAAACGAAAAAGGCGTGCAGGAGCTGCGGCGCATGGTCGCCCACTTCGGTCTCGATGTCGTGCGCGCCTACATGACCCACGTGCAGAACAACGCCGAGGAATCCGTCCGGAAGGTCATCGGCGTATTGAAAGGCGGATCTTTCGACTATCCGCTGGACAATGGCGCGCGCATCCGCGTCAGCATCTCCATCGGGGCAGATCGCCGAAGTGCGACCATCGACTTCACCGGGACGACGCTGCAGCTGCCGAATAATTTCAACGCGCCTTCGGCCGTGTGCATGGCCGCCGTGCTGTATGTCTTCAGGACGCTCGTGGATGACGACATTCCTCTCAATGCGGGATGCCTCAAGCCGCTGCAGGTCATCATCCCCGAAGGCAGCATGCTCAACCCGCGGTTCCCGGCCGCGGTGGTCGCAGGCAACGTGGAGACTTCTCAGTGCATCACGGATGCCCTTTATGCCGCGCTCGGTGTCATGGCCGCATCACAGGGAACCATGAACAACTTCACATTCGGCAACGCGCTTTACCAGTACTATGAAACCGTTGCCGGCGGCTCGGGCGCCGGGCCGGGATTCAACGGCACGGACGTCGTGCAGACTCATATGACCAATTCGCGGCTCACGGACCCGGAAGTGCTCGAGTGGCGCTTTCCGGTCCTCCTCGAGAGTTTCCGGATCAGCAGCGACTCCGGTGGCGCCGGGCGCTGGCGCGGGGGGCAGGGCGGCGTGCGCCGGGTGCGATTCCTCGAGGCGATGACCGCGGCCATCCTGTCCGGCCATCGGCTGGTGCGGCCGCATGGAATGGCGGGCGGTGGAGAGGGCAAGGCCGGGCGCAATTGGGTCGAGAGGACCGATGGAAGCATCGTCGAACTCGGCCCCTGCGATCGGACCGAGATGAACCCCGGCGACGTTTTCGTCATCGAATCGCCGGGCGGCGGAGGCTACGGAGCGGTCACGTAGCACTGGGTGGCATATACAATCGGCCTCGCTGGGCTTACTTCAGGCGCTTATAAGAAATGAACGGCTCCTCCGTCTATTCGAAAACCGGCAAAGGCATGCTGGAGGCATCCGGCAAATCGAGCATCCTGTCGCGCGCCGATCGCGCGGTGCTCGCCAAAGTCGATGGCAAGTCGAGCGTCACCGAGATCAACAAGCATTTCGAGAAGATCGACGAGACAAAGTTCCAGGCGCTGCTCCAGCAGTTCGAGAAAGACGGATTCGTAAGGGAAGTGGCTTCCAGCGCGCCGCCGGCCACGACGGCCACGGGCAGGGCGGCCCCTTCACCCGCGCCTGCCCAGGGCGCCGCGGCCGATCCGGACGAGGACCTCGACTTCACCGCGCTGGCGGCGGCGGCAAAAAAATCCGCTGCTCCCTCCGCTCCCGCGGCGCCTAAGCGTCCGGTCGATCTCGCGGCCCAGGCGCGTGCCGCGACGGCCAGCTCGGCACCCGATCCGGATTACAAGGCGAGGGAGGAGGCACAGGCGAAGGCCGCTGCCCTCACTGCGCAACGGGCGAAGATCGAAGCTGAAGTGCGTGCGAAGGCTGCGGCCGCCGCGCAAGCCAAAGCCAAGGCGGAGGCAGACGCCAAGGCACAGGCGGAACTCCAGGCAAAAGCGAAAGCCCAGGCTGAAGCGCAGGCAAAAGCCAAGGCGAACGCCGACGCGGAGGCGAAATCTAAAGCCGAAGCAGAGGTCAAGGCGAAACTCGAGGCAGAGGCCAAGGCGAAACTCGAAGCAGAGGCTAAGGCGAGACTCGAAGCAGAGTCCAAGGCGAAGGTCGAAGCAGAAGCCAAATCGAAGGCCGAGGCGCTTGCATCAGCCGAGCGGCTGAAGAAGGAAGCGGAAGACAAGGCGCGCCGCGACGCCGAAGAAGTTGCAAAGATGGAGGCCGAACTCAAGGCTGAGCACGAGGCCGAGGTCGCAAAGGCAGAGGCTGAACGCATTGCACGCGAGGAAACCGCGCGCAAGCAAGCGGAAGAAAAAGCCCGCCGCGACGCTGAAGAACATGCGCGTGCCGAAGCGGAAACGAAAGCGTTGCTCGAGGCGGAGCGACTCGCAAAGGAAGAGGCAGAGCGCAAGGCGAAAGAAGAGGGCGAACGCAAAGCGAAGGAAGAGGCGGAGCGCAAGGCGAAAGAAGAGGCGGACCGTAAGGCCAAGGAAGAAGCGGAGCGCAAGGCGAAAGAAGAGGCCGAACGCAAAGCGAAGGAAGAGGCGGAGCGCAAGGCGAAGGAAGAGGCGGAG
>JANXRZ010000057.1 GCA_025352885.1 Pseudomonadota bacterium
TGAGTTTTTCGCCCGCATTGCCGAGCACGTTGATGATGGCGCCCTGCTTCTTCGCTTTCATCTGCGCGTACACGGCGCGCGTCAGGTTGATGTACCCGAACACTTTCAGGTCCCACGACCGGCGCCAGGTGTCCTCATCGACCTTGAGCAGGTCGCCGCCGGGGATGGCGCCCGCATTGTTGACGAGCACGTCGAGGTCGCCCGCCCACTTGGCGAGGTCCTCGGCCACGCCGCGTTGCGAGAGATCGGCCGCCTTCCATTTCACGTCTGCCCCGGTGGAGGCCTTGATGTCCTGGGCCGCAGCCTCGAGCGCCGCGCCGTCGCGCGAAGCGATCATCACCGCGCAGCCTTCTTCCGCAAGCACCCGGGCGCAGGCCTTGCCGATGCCTTTCGAGCCGCCAGTTACAAGTGCCCGCTTTCCCTTGAGGTTCAGGTCCATGAAATGCCCCTATTTGAGTTGCACGAATTTGGATAGGCTTGGGGCGCGTCCGATGGGATGCGTCCGATCAAATGCGGGCCCGATAATGCGGGCCCCTGCGCGGACTCTACCTTTGTCCGGCCCTTCGAGAAAGAGAGCGTTCACTATGCCCCACCTCACTACAGACGACGGCGTAAAGCTTTACTACGAGGACACCGGCGCAGGCACGCCGATCGTGTTCGTGCATGAATTCGCGGGGGACCATCGCAGCTGGGAGCCGCAGGTGCGCTACTTCTCGCGCCGCTATCGCTGCATCACCTACAGCGCGCGCGGGTACACGCCCTCGGATGTCCCGGCCAACTTCGAGAGCTATTCGCAGGAACGCTGGCGCGATGACATCCGCTCGGTGATCGATGCGCTCAAGCTGCCGACGCCGCATGTGGTTGGGCTGTCGATGGGCGGCTTCGCCACGCTTCACTTCGGGATGGAATACTGCAGGAAAGGCGCGCCCCTGCGCGCCTTGTCGCTGACGATCGCCGGCTGCGGATCGGGCGCGCATCCCGCGATCTACAAGCAGTTCCAGGCCGATGCGGTGGCCTTGGCCGAGCGCATCCGTGCCGAGGGCATGGGCCAGATGGCCGCCACTTACGGCCACGGGCCGACACGCATCCAGTTCCAGAACAAGGATCCAAGGGGGTTCGCGGAATTCGCCCGGCAATTGTCCGAGCACTCGCCGGTCGGCTCGGCCAACTGCTCGCTGGGTTACCAGGGCCGCCGGCCCTGCATCTACGACATGACCGAGCAGATGGCGGCCATCGATGTGCCCGCACTCATCATGACCGGGGACGAGGACGAGGCGTGCCTCGAGCCATCGCTCTTGCTGAAACGCGCCATTCCTAAGGCCGGGCTCGCGGTGCTGCCCAAAAGCGGCCATGGCATCAATCTCGAGGAGCCGGCGCTCTTCAACCAATTGATGGATGAATTCTTCCATCAGGTCGAGGCCGGCCGCTGGACCGCACGGGATCCGCGCGCTGCGCTGACGTCGGTCTTCGGTCCTTCAGGCAAGCCCGCAATGGCCGGGCGCACCTGATGGCCGGGCGGCTGAGGGCGGAAAAGGACGGGGCGATCGGCTGGCTGGTGCTCGACAATCCCGAGCGCCTGAATGCGATTTCGAGCGAGATGTGGGCCGGCTTTCCGCCCGCGATGGCACAGTTCGACTCTGACCCCGATGTGCGCGTCGTCATCTTACGTGGCGAAGGCAACAAGGCGCTGGCGGCCGGAGCGGACATTTCCGAGTTCGACAAGGCGCGGGAGAGTTCCGGCCAGGTATCGGCCTACGACCAGTTGCTCGACCGCGCGCTGCATGCTCTGCAAGGCTCGGACAAGCCCGTCATCTCGATGATCCGCGGCTATTGCATCGGCGGCGGGGTCGAAATTTCGCTAGCGTGCGACCTGCGCTATTGCAGTGACGATGCGCAGTTTGCGATTCCCGCCGCGCGGCTGGGTCTTGCGTATGGTGTGGATGGCACGAAGCGGCTCATCGAAACCGTAGGCCATGCAAACGCGAGGGAAATCTTCTTTACGGGACGCCGCTATAACGCGGCCGAAGCGCTGGCTATCGGCTTGGTCCACCGGGTGCTGCCGGTGGACGGTTTGGAGGCGTTCATACGCCAGACGGCCGCGACGCTTGCCGACAACGCCCCGCTAACGATTGCCGCTTCGAAAACGCTGATTGAGGAATTCGTGCGGCCGGAAGGCGAGCCGGACTTCGCCAAGGCGCTGGCCGCGATCGAGCGCTGTGCGGTGAGCGAGGACTATCTCGAAGGCCGCAAGGCCTTCATGGAGAAGCGCAAGCCGCGGTTTCGCGGCCGCTGAAAGATCTCAGCCCCGCAGGAGCCCGAGTGCGGCCATGACGGGTGCGTCGGTAACGCGGAACAGAATGGCGTCGGTCGTAGCAACATGGTGGTGCGCTCGCCACGACGGCGCGGCAATGACGTCGCCCCTTTGCCATTCGAACGTCTCGCCGTCCACGACCGTCCGGCCTTCGCCGCGCACGACGGTGTAAATGTGGTTGGCGGTCGTCTGTACCGTGCTTGTCGGACTGTGCGGCGCGAGCTGCATCATGTACAGCCCGAGCGTTTTGAGGGCCAGCTTGCCGAGCTCGACCTGGCGGCCGTACTGCACGTCGGCTGGCGCGAGGGCGAGGCGCGCTTCTGTGGAAGCAAATGAAAAGATGAAAGGCGACTCCGGCGTCACGCGCTCGGGCGGTTCCACGCCGGCCGGGTGGTGCTCGAAGAAGATCGGCTCGAGCAGCTGGACCAGCGGCACGTCGAGATAATCGATCCAGGTCGCGGGCAGATTGCCGTCGTGCCCGTGGCCATGCCACGACCCGTTCGGCGTCAACACCACATCCCCGGCGTGCATCGGGATTTTCTTCGCGTTCACCGTCGTGAAGGCACCGTCCCCCGCGTCGAGGACGAGGCGCAGCGCGTTAGGTGAATGCCGGTGTGACCGCGCCGTCTCGCCGGGCAGGATCGACTGGTAGGCCACGACAATCGTGCGCAGCGTCGAATAGAGGTTGCCGCGGATGGGGTTCACGAGGATCAGGTTGCGGCGCTCCGCCTGTTCGGTCGATACCAGGCGCGAGGCGGATTCGAACGCCGCGGCCGCATCGCGGTAATGCCAGACGAAGGGGACGAAGTTCTTCTTCGGCTCCGGCCACATGGCGGGCTCGGGCTTGTTCCAGCCGGCGCCGATCGAGCGCTCGGCGAGCAGCGGATAAAGTTGCTCAAGCGATGTTGCGGCGCTCAAGGCGGTCTCGGGGAGGGTGCGGCTGTTCATGGCGGTCTCCTTCAATGGCCCAAGCTTACGCCGTGGCGCAAGGCTGTGCGATGGCGAATGCGAACGCGTGATGCGACAATCGAAATTCCAGAGGAGGAGCCGACTTGAAAGATTCGAAACTCGAGATTCGCAGCCTGCGCATGCGCCCGGTGATGGTGCCCATGCGCCTGCCACTGCAAACCAGTACCGGCGCCATAACTGGCGCGCCGCTCGTCCTGATCGACCTGGAGACGACGGCAGGCATCACGGGACGCGCCTACCTTTTCGCCATCGGCCGCGCCAACCTGAAGTCGATCGTCGCGCTGTGCGAAGCCATGGGAGAGCTCATCAAGGGCGACCCGGTCGCGCCCTTCGAAATCGAAAAGAAACTTCGCCAGAAGCACACGCTCCTAGGCGTCCACAACATCGTGTTGTTTGCCATGTCGGGAATCGACATGGCGGCGTGGGATGCCTATTCGCAGAGTCTCGGCCAGCCGCTCGTGAAAGTTCTTGGTGGCACGCCACGCCCGGTGCGCGCCTACAACTCCAAGGGCCTCGGGATCATGCCGCTGCCGGCGCTTGCGAAAGAAGCGGATGCCCTGGTGAAGGAAGGCTTTTCCGCAGTGAAGCTGCGCCTCGGCCGGCCTGACGCCAAGGACGATGTGGCGGCGCTCAAGGCGGTCAAGAAAGCGATCGGGCCGGACATCACGCTCATGTGCGATTTCAAC
>JANXRZ010000061.1 GCA_025352885.1 Pseudomonadota bacterium
CACGAAAACGAGGCCTGCGCCGCCGATTGCGCGGCTGCCGAGATGCACGAGGTGCCAGTCGGTCGGCAAGCCGTCCTCGGCCATGTACTGGTCCATCGGCGACACGACGACGCGGTTCTCGAGCGTCATGCCGCGCAGGCGGAAAGGCGCAAACATGGGCGGCGGCGGGTTGTCCACGTCGACGCGATTCTCGACGTCCATGCCCTGCGCCTTGACCTTGCGCGCGAACCAGCGGGTCACGTCGGCGAGGAATTTTTCGTCGCGCAGGCGGACATTTTCGTAGGTGATCTGCTTGGAGCGTGACATCACGCCGAACGCGAACTGCTGCGGATCCATGCCCCAGTAGCGCTTCATGTTCTCGAACCAGGCCAGCGACACATCGGCGGCGTGCTGGGTTTTCTCCACGTCCTCCCGGCGCTGCGCGTCGTAGTACGCGAGCGCCGGCTTCACGTCGACCTTCCGCCTGAAGGCCTCGAAGAGGGCAATGGCATCTTCCATCGCGAGTTTGGTGCCCGAGCCGATTGAGAAATGCGCCGTGGCCTTGGCGTCGCCCACCAGCACCACGTTGTCCATCACCCACGTGGCGTTGCGTATGGTCGGGAAATTGCGCCAGACCGAGCGGTTGGCGACCAGGCGGTGGCCGGCCAGCTCCTCGGCGAAGATGCCCTCGACGGTTTTCAGCATCTGCGCTTCGTCCATGCTGCCGAAGCCGAATTTCTCCCAAGTATCGGCACCTGTCTCGATGACCCAGGTCGACGCGCCCTTTTCGTACTGGTAGCAATGCGCCAGCACGATCCCGTGCGACGTTTCGCGAAAGAAATACTTGAACGAATCCATCGGCCGGGTCGAGCCCAGCCAGGTGAACTTGTTCGGGCGCAGGTCGACGACGGGCTTGAAGTGCTCCTTGTGCGTCTCGCGCACGCGCGAGTTGATACCGTCGGCCGCGACGATCAGGTCGCTGTCCGGAAAATCCTCCACGCCGGCGGCCTCATGCTGAAACTCGAGCTTCACGCCAAGGCCCCGCGCGCGCTCCTGCAGCAGCTTGAGCAGGGTCATGCGCGAACAGCCGCAGAAGCCGTTGCCCGCACAGCGTATCGTTTCGCCCTTGTAGACGACATCGACATCGCCCCAGTAGGCGAACGCGCGCCGGATCGCCTCGTAGGAAGGCACGTCGTAATCGCGAAAGGTGCCCAGGGTCTCGTCGGAGAACACCACGCCGAATCCGAAGGTGTCGTCGGCGCGGTTGCGCTCGACGACGGTGACGTCCCAGGTCGGCCAGTTTTTCTTCGCAAGCAGGGCGAAGTAGAGTCCGCCCGGGCCACCGCCGATGATCGAAACTTTCATGTTCGCCCCTCGTCAGTGACTACGCAGGCACCTTCGTTGGAACCACGGCCATCGCTTCGATTTCGAGACGCGCCGCGTCCTCGACCAGTGCACCGACCTGGACAACGGCCATGGTCGGGTAGTTTTTTCCCATGAACTCGCGGTAGGCCGCCCCGACTTCGGCGCCCGCCGCGAGATACTCCTGCTTGTCGACCACGTACCATGTGAGGCGCACGATGTGCTCGGGCCGGCCGCCCGCCTCGGCAAGCACCGCGAGGATGTTTTTCAGCGTCTGGCGGAACTGGCCGCCGAATCCCCTCTCGACGAATTCGCACTGCTCGTTCCAGCCTATCTGGCCGGCGATGAACACCAGCCTGCCGCTGTCGGCCGCTATCCCGTTCGAATAGCCGCGCGGTCGCGCCCAACCCGGCGGTTGCAGTACCTGCATCATGTTTTTGTCCTCAGTTTGAAGCGCTGCAGCTTGCCGGTCTCGGTTCGCGGCAGCGCATCGATGAACTCGACCGCGCGCGGATACTTGTACGGCGCGATGGCATTCTTGACGTGGTCCTGGAGCATCTTCGCCACCGCTTCGGTCTTTTGGTAGCCGGGCTTGAGCACTACGTACGCCTTTACTATCTGGCCGCGTTCCTCGTCCGGAGCGCTCACCACGCCACATTCGGCGACCGCTTCGTGGGCAAGGAGGGCCCCTTCCACTTCCGGCCCTGCAATGTTGTAGCCGGCCGACACGATCATGTCGTCGGTGCGCGCCTGGTAGAAGAAATACCCGTCCTTGTCCATCGAATAGGCGTCGCCGGTCACGTTCCAGCCTTTCTGCACGTAGACCTTCTGGCGCTCGTCCGCGAGATAGCGACAGCCCGTGGGCCCCTTGACCGCGAGGCGGCCGACGACTCCCGGTGCGCAAGCTTTGCCCTTGGGATCGAGAACCGCCGCCCTGTATCCCGGAATCGCGTAGCCGGTGGCGCCACGGCGCACCCTCTCCGGGATGTGCGAAATGAACATGTGGATCATCTCGGTGGCGCCGATGCCGTCGATGATCTCGATTCCGGTGGCATTGCGGAAAAGCTGGCGGGTGGCGTCGGGCAACGCCTCGCCGGCGGACACGCATTGGCGGAGGGTTTTCAGGGTGCGGTTCTTCGCCAGCGGCGCCATCTGCCGGTAGAACGTAGGCGCCGAAAAGCAGATGGTCGCCCTGAATTTCTGGATCGCCTCGAGCAGGCCGTCCGGCGTGAGTCTTTCGAGCAGCACCGTTGACGCACCGAACCGCAACGGGAAACATAACATGCCACCCAGCCCGAAGGTGAAGGCAAGCGGCGGCGTGCCGCAAAACACATCTTCCTTCGAGGGTTTCAGGCACGAGCGGGGAAAGCAATCGCACATCGCTATGACGTCGCGATGAAAGTGCACCGTGCCTTTGGGCGTACCCGTGGTGCCCGAAGTAAATGCGATCAGCGCGGGATCTTCCGCTGATGTATCCACATTCTCGAAGGACCCGGACTTGGCCGCGCACAGGGACTCGAGCGATTGCGGATCGTCGTCATACCAGTACTTGACGTTTTTCAGAGTCGGGCAGCCGGGCAGCGCCGCGGCAAGCTCGGCATCCAGACGCTTGTCGCAGAGCGCGTGCGTGACCCGGGCCTTGGTGATGACTTCAGTCAATTCCTTTGCGCGCAGCAGGGGCATCGTCCCTACCACAATCCCGCCCGCCTTGAACACGCCGAACCAGCAAGCGGCCATCATGGGATTGTTCGGGCCGCGCAGCAGCACCCTGTTGCCCGGCACGAGGCCCATATCCTCCACCAGCACGCGCGCGATGCGGTTTGCCTGTGCGGCGAGCTGGCCATAGGTGCACTGCCCATCGGCGGCGCGCAGCGCCACCCGGTCGCGCCAGCCGCGCGCGATCGCG
>JANXRZ010000142.1 GCA_025352885.1 Pseudomonadota bacterium
CTGGGGCATCGGGCCTTCGACCGCGTCGACCAGCAGCAGCACGCCGTCCACCATCGAAAGCGTCCGCTCGACTTCGCCGCCGAAGTCCGCGTGCCCCGGAGTATCGACGATATTGATGTGCACGCCCTCGAAATCCACCGCCGTGTTCTTGGCCAGGATCGTGATGCCGCGCTCGCGCTCGATATCGTTCGAGTCCATCACCCGCTCGGTGATCCGCTCGTGGGCCTGGAAAGTGCCGGCCTGCTGCAGGAGCTTGTCGACGAGCGTGGTCTTGCCGTGGTCGACGTGGGCGATGATCGCGATGTTGCGCAGAGGGCGTTGCATGAGGTGCGAATCCAACTGAAAGGGGGCGCATTGTATCAGCGCAGGCCCCTGAACGGATGGGTTTTTTCAGTATCCGCGCAGCTTGGCGAGCGACCTGCGGTCGCGCTTTGTGGGGCGTCCGTGGAGGTCGAGTGCCGGTTCGGTGTTAAGACGGCGGTTTTCGGCCTGTGCCGCGCGTTTGAGGCGGCTTTCTTCACTTTCGGTATAGAGCCCGGCGGCCACGGTCGCCGGGCCCCGCTTGTCCGCCAGAGCGTCGATCGTCACTTCCCTGATGGCGCCGCCGATGCGGACCGCAAGGCGATCAGTGACTTTCACCTCTTTCGACGGCTTCACCCTTTCGCCGTCGAGCGTCACTTTGCCGTTCTCGACCGCGGCCTGCGCAAGGCTGCGGGTTTTGAAGAACCGCGCCGCCCACAGCCACTTGTCGATGCGGACGCTCACGCTTTGGCAAGGACTCCGATCGGACAACTCACGCCCGTACCGCCCAGACCGCAATACCCGTTCGGATTCTTGCCGAGGTATTGCTGGTGATAATCCTCGGCGTAGTAGAACTCCGGCGCGGGTTTGATTTCGGTGGTGATCTTGCCGTACCTCTTTGCATCGAGCGCGTGCTGGAATGCGTCCCGCGTGGCCAGCGCGGCTTTCATCTGCTCGTCGCCGTAGGTATAAAGCGCGGACCGATACTGCGAGCCCTGATCGTTGCCCTGGCGCATGCCCTGCGTCGGATCGTGGCTCTCCCAGAACACCTTGAAGAGCTCTTCGCGCGAGATTATTTTCGGGTCGAACACCACCAGCACCGCCTCGGTGTGGTTGGTGCGGCCGCTGCACACCTCTTCGTAAGTAGGGTTCGGCGTATCGCCGCCCGAATACCCCACGGCCGTCGTCCAGACTCCCGGCAGCTGCCAGAAGATCCGCTCGGCGCCCCAGAAGCAGCCCATGCCGAATTGCACGGTCTCGAAACCCTCGGGAAAAGGCGGGGTCATCGGGTTTCCCTTGACCAGGTGCTTCGGCGCGACGCGCATTTTTTCCTTGCGCCCGGCGAGCGTGCTTTCGGCCGGAAGGAGCGAACTGGCTTTCTTTGCGAATCCAAACATGGGAATCTCCTTTGCTGACACCTTAGAATACCGCACCCCCCCATAGGACAATGGTTTTAGGATGAAGATCTGCATTTTCGGCGCTGGCGCGGTCGGCGGCGTCATGGCCGGCTGGCTCGAAAACGCCGGCCACGAAGTTTCGCTCGTGGCGCGCGGCGCGAACCTCGAAGCGATTCGCGCCAAGGGACTACGCATCCGCACCAACGCCACCGGCGCAATCCTGGCAACGCATCCCCGCGCCGACAGCGAGCCGGCGAAGTTGGGAGTGCAGGATTACGTGATCGTGACCGTCAAGGCCCAGAGCCTGCCCGATGTCGCGCGCACGATCGCCCCGCTGATCGGGCCCGAAACCTCGATCGTGACCGCGATGAACGGCGTGCCGTGGTGGTTCTTCGACAAGCTCGCCTACGGCGGCGGCAAGCTGCGCCTCCAAAGCCTCGACCCGGGCGGCAAGCTTGCCCTGGCGATGCCGACGAATCGCATCGTCGGGTGCGTCATCCACTGCGCGGCATCGGTGCCGGAGCCCGGCCTCGTCAGCCACAACATGGGGCAGAAGCTCATCGTCGGCGAGCCGGGCGGCAGGAATACTTCGCGCACCGAGGCGATTGCCGAAGCGTTCTCCGCCGCGGGCTTCGAGTGCATCATCAGCGGATTCATCGAGAAGGACTTCTGGGTCAAGCTGCTCGGGAACGTGAGCTTCAACCCCGTCTCCGCCCTCACGCTGGCCACCGCCGACCGCATGATCGGCGATCCGATGCTCAAAGGCTTTATGGTCTCGGTGATGCGCGAAGTGCTCGCCATCGGGCGCGCCGTGGGCGTGGATGCGGACATCGATCCCGAAGCGCGCATCGACATGGCGCGCGTGCTCGGCGTGTTCAAGACCTCGATGCTGCAGGACATGGAAGCCGGCAAATCCCTCGAGATCGACGGCTTGCTCACCGGCACGCTGGACATAGCGAAACAGGCTGGCATTGCTGCGCCGTTT
>JANXRZ010000094.1 GCA_025352885.1 Pseudomonadota bacterium
CTACGGCGTTGTTGTATTCGAAGGTCGTGAAGTATGAGCTCGGCATGCCGATCTGCTGCAGCGGCTTGCCGGGCTTCGCATCGAAGTCGACGAACACCTGCTGGCTGTTGATCGTCCAGCCGGTCTTCTTCCAGATCGCGCCCGAGTGCTGCGTCCATCCGGTGACGATGTCCGAACCCTTAATGACGGGAATTTCGCCGTTGTAAGCCGCGACCGTGACGTAGTTGCCGGCGCTGCCGCCGCCGACCGTGACGTCGACTTGCTCCCGGTAGGTGCCGCCACGAATCAGGACGCTGTCGCCGGCGACCGCGGTATTCATCGCCTTGCTGATCGTGCGGAAGGGCGTGGCGAGGGATCCGCCGCTGGCCGAGTCGCTGCCCGTGGTTGCAACGTAGTACGTCGCCGACCAGGCAGGTGAAATCGACAGGAGCGTCAACAGCGCAAAGGCCAGCGCGTGCTGGATAAGACAGCTTGCGTCCTGCGTGATGGTTCGTGTGTCGAGGCGATTTTTCATGTAACCCTCTCCCATTGGAGTGACTGATTGCGGTCAGCAGGGAGCGCACCCGTGAATTCACACGCAGGCAAAGTCGAAACTTGGACTGGGGAAACGAATTCGAAGCCGGCGATCCCGCTGTCGTCGGATGACTCCCCGCCGACCGGTAACTTTGCGTCCCCACCTTGCGATGGAGTTGCCCTGAACAACTTCGTGACAAATTGCTTATTACGGCATCCGGCTTTTCCTTTTGTAGTTCTTTTGGTAAGCCTCCCTTTGCAACAGCCGTGCCAGCAAAAAAAGACCGCACCGATATAAGCACTTAGCACTTGTCCGTGATTTATGTACACGGTGTAGGACGGACTCTTACGTCGGGATGGGCCGACGTTTTTTGCGGGAATATTCAGCTGACATTGAAAGCAGGCGCTTTTTTATGTCGCTTCGAACCGACAAAATTCGAGGTTTTGTAACACTTGCATGGTTTCGACTAAGCCACGGCCCGTGAGCGCTCAGATCAGGCGTTACTTCACCAAGCATGTAGGCGATCATCCGACGTCGCATTTCGGTACCGTATCGCACAATCAAAAAGGAATTTTCATGCTCTTGGTCTTCGGTTTTCGCAAGGCGCTGCTCGGCGCAATGTTGATCTTTCTAGCCCCGCTTGCGCACGCCCAATGGCCGGCCAAGACCGTGCGGTTCGTCGTACCCTTCCCGGCGGGCGGCTCGACCGATGTGGTCGGCCGCATTGTTGCCGAGCACTTGCGGCAGGCGTTGGGGCAAACGTTCGTGATCGACAACCGCGCGGGCGCCGGCGGCACGACCGGCTCGGACGTGGTGGCCAAGGCTGCGCCCGATGGGTACACGATGCTCATCTGCACGAGCAGCACGCATGCGATTGCGGGGAGCCTCTACGGCAAGCTGCCTTACGACCCGGTCAAGGACTTTGCGCCCGTGACGCTGCTGGGTTCCGCAACGATCCTGCTCGTCGTTCACCCGTCCGTTGCCGCCAAGTCGGTGCAGGACCTGATCGCGCTCGCCAGGGCGAAGCCCGGTTCGCTCAATTTCGCCTCGAGCGGGAACGGCGGGGTTTCACACCTGACCGGCGAGTACTTCAAAGCCCTCGCAGGCATCGAGATGCAGCACGTGCCTTACAAGGGGGACACGCCCATGATCACCGACCTCGTGGCCGGCCGGGTATCGCTCGCCTTTGGGACCGCGGTGGCTTTCCTGCCTTACGTTCAGAAGGGGGCGCTCAACGCCCTTGCGGTGACGAATGCGAAACCCTCGCCGGTCGCGCCCAGCCTGCCCACCGTTGCGCAAACGCTTCCGGGCTTCGAGGCATTGCAGTGGTTCGGTCTGTTGATGCCGGCCGGCACGCCGCCGGACATCGTGGCGAAGCTCAACGCCGAAGTGCTCAGGATCCTGAAGCTGCCCGAAGTACGCGAACGCTTCCAGTCGATGGGCATCGAGATCGTCGGCGATTCACCCGAGCAGTTCGCCGGCTTCATGCGGGCCGAGACCGCCAAGTGGGGAAAGATCGTGAAGGATTCCGGCGCGAAGATCGACTAGAGCGCCTCAGAGGCGCTTGACGTCCTCCACGTCCACGAACTCCCGATGCCGGCCGTCCGCCCGCTCGACGAGGTAGAGGCGTTTGCCGAGCTTCGGGTAGTTGCAGACGTCGAACTGCGGGCGACCCCCGCCGACGAGGTACACGAGATCGGCTGGGCCGGTGTTCTTCATCGAATGAGCGGGACCCTTGGCCGGCAGCCCGAGAAAATCGCCCGCGCCGACCGTATGCTCGTCATCGCCGATCCACGCCGTCGCGGTGCCCGAGAGGATGTACATGAACTCGTCCGCGAACTCGTGCGCGTGGTGCACGGTGCTCATGTCGCCGGGCGCGATCACGTTGAGGTGGATGCCGAGCAGCGTAAGGCCGGTGGCATCGCCGAGGGACCTGGTCTTGCGGCGGGCTTTCGGGTCGAGCGGATGGGCGGCCTGGTCCACCGGCGGCTTCTCGAGGTCTGCCTTGCGGATGACGTGTTTGGTTGTCAGAGCCATCGTCGCACCTTGTTCGTGTAAGCGGTAAAGCCGTCGCCGAAGATCCTGGCCAGCGCCTGCTCCTCCGGCCGGATCTGGAAGCGGTTCATGTAAAGGATGAAGGCCACCGGGCCGAGCAGCGCCCAGAGGGAGGAGAGGAACAGCGCCCAGGACACGAGGATGAACAGCATCCCCACGTACATCGGATTGCGCGTGATCCGGTAGACACCCGAAGTCACGAGCGAAGTCGCCCTCTCGGGCCGCAGCGGGTTCACGGTTGTTCTCGCGCGATGAAAAGAAGAGATGCCGGCGATGTCGAAGCAGATTCCCGCCACGGCCGCGAGAATCGCCGCGGCCTGGAGAGTCGGTGTTGCCTCGAGCCTCGGCGTTACGCTCGCCACACCCCACATCACCGCGCCGGTCGCAAGACCGACGACGGGTGGGGGAATGCGGTGCTCGAGCCAGCTCACGCTAGACGCCGGGGCCAATCGGGGGGTACTTGCAGAATTCCGGCAGCGCTTCGAGCCGGGACGAGAGCGCCCCGAGCGCGGAATGTTTTTCCGCGGGCAAGGCCGAGGCCGGCATCGATTGGGTGAACTGCCATGCGATCCCCGAGGTAATCGAGGCTTGCGTCAGTGCGCCCGCAAAAGCGGCGGGCCGCTTGCGCACTTCGTTTTCGAGGCCCGAGTAGGCCGCTGCAAGTTGCCCGGTGACCCGTCCCATCCACGGCTCGTACTGCGCCTCCTTGGGTCGAAGGTTGCGCTCATAGATGATCTGCACGCTCTTTTCGCAGGCGGCGAGCGCGAGGCTCACCGCGCGGAATTCGTGCTGCCGCTCCTTCGGATCCTGCGACCATAGCGTCCTGCCCCGAGTTGCGGTGGCCTCGATGAACTGGAGGATCAGGGACGAATCCATGATGAGTTCCCCGTCGCCGCAGATCAATGTCGGCGCCTTGACCACGGGGTTGATTTCCTGGAACTGCGCGAACGTGCTGAAAACTGAAATCGCCTCGTGCTCGAACGGCACGCCGAGGACTTCCAGCGAAACGGCCACCCGGCGCACGAACGGCGAGTCCAGCATGCCGACCAGCTTCATGGCGAGGGCTCTCCCGGGATCACGATTTTCGAGTCCTCCCGGTTTCCCCACTCGCCCCAGGAGGAGACGTAATTGCGCACGCGCGGATACCCGAGCGATTTGAGCGCGAGGAAGGTGCTCGCCGAGCGGTAGCCGCCGTGGCAGACGGGGATGACGGTTTTATCCGGTGTCACGCCCCGCGATTCATAAAGTTGGCGAATTGCTTCGGGCGAGCGCAGGGCGCCTTTGCCGTCGAGGTGCTCGCGCCAGAAGAGGTGCACCGCGCCGGGAATAGTCCCGACGCGCCGCGCGCGCTTCTCCGTCCCGCGGTACTCCGACTCGCGGCGCACGTCGACGATCACGGTGTCGTCGCGGCCGATCGCGTCGTGGACATCGAACCGCGTGGCAAGCAGCTCGAGGTTGACGCTGGCCTTGAAGGGCGGTGGGGTGGGCGGCAGCTTGGCCGGGTCCGCCGGCGCCTTCGCATGCGTCAGCCGGGAAAGGGGATAGCCCGCCGCGACCCAGGCTTGCGTGCCGCCGTCGAGCAGGCGCACATCCGGATGGCCGAGCACGGCCAGCAGCCACACGGCGCGCGAAGCACGCTCGCCGGACTCGTGGTCGAAAACGACGACGGGCTTCTCATGCGTGACGCCGCGCGCGCCGAAGAGCGTCGGGAAGATCGCAAGGAAGGCCTTGAGCGGCGCTTCGGAAGAATCGTTCAGGCTGATGCCGTAGACATCGATGTGGCGGCTGCCTTCGATCGTGCCGAGCGCATAGTCGTCCGACGGGCGCAGGTCGAGCAGCGTCACGCCTTCGAGCTTCCCATGCAGCTCTGCGGGAGTCGTCAGGTACCGGGGATCTGGAAATCGCGTATTCATGGATTCATGGCCTGCCGTCAGCCGCCCACGCCCTTTTGGCGCACCGTGCTGCCCATGAAGTCCTTGTCGGCCATGCAGCGGTCGATGCCCGTGACGTGCTTACGGGATGCTACCAGCGTGCACAGGGACTTCTTGTAATGCGTTTTTGCCCGGCACTCGCCGGCGAATTTTCGCGAGGCTTCGGCATTGATGCAGTCGCCGGCCGCGATTTCGTCGTCGGTTTGCAGGTTCGCCATGCAGTAGTCCGCGATCCAGTGCATGCGGGTGCCTTTCACCGCGCAGTCGGGAGGGGCGGCGGCCGCGCATGGGGCGCTCGACACGGCGCCGACTACGGCGAGAACGGCCACGATCGTCGACTTCATCATCTGCTCTCCCTTTTCCTGAGCGGCCATTATCGCGCCGCTGGCCTAGCGTGACTTGGGTGGCCGCTTACAAGTGCGTACTTCGTCACGCGCCGCCGGGATTTCGGACGTTTGAAACGAGGTTTACCTTGCAGCCAGCAGCGCGCTTTTTATCTTTTCGAGCAATTCCGGGTTGTGCGGCTGCATGCCGGTCGCAAGGAGGGCAATGTTGTCGGCCATGGTTTCTTCGGGGTGGATCACGTACTTCGTGTTGCCGCCGAGGCGGCGCAGGTAATCGTGCGGGCCGCCGAGCGCATGCCAGAGGGGCGCGCCGTTTTTCATCAGGGCTCGCGATGTCGCGCCGGCGCTTTCCACTTCGAGGAGCCGGGGCTCCAGCACGCTGAAGAAAGTCTCTCCGGGCTTGAGCGCGGTGCGTGCGGCAACGAGCACCGGCGTGACGAGGGCGGTGCGTCCATCGAGCTGGATGCGCATCGCGTGATGGTTTGAGGGCGCATCCGGATTTGCGATGCGCGCCTCTGCCCACGGCGCGGGAAAGGCGAGTTCAGGAATCGGTTCGAATCCGATCTCCGTGTACAGGCGCGTGGCGAGGCCCGGTGCAGTGCGCGAGGCGACATGAAAGAGCTCGTGCGCCATGAGAATTGCGTCGGTGTAACCATCCAATGGGGCGTCCACTGGAACGATGACCGCATTGGCTCGCGTGTATGGTGCGCTGGCCATGTCGCGGCCGGTGCTCGAGATCAGCCAGACCTCGGGAGGCAGTGGAATGCGCAGGGCGGTGAAGGCCGGCGCAACCGCCTCGAGCGCCGTGCGCCAGCGCGTGCGCTGATCGACCGTCCACGGAATTACTGCATCGGCCGTCCAGCGCTTGAACGCCTCGAGCGTGACGGGCGCAGCGCTTTGCATGATTGCCCGGCGCAGGAACCCGCTGGTTGCGGCCATCCACTCGTCATCAGCCGTGAGGATCGCGCGGCCGGTCTCGACCGGGGCGAAGCGGACGCGCGTCTTCGCAAAGCCGCTGACCGGGGTGTCGTCCTGCGCCCAGGCCGACGGGGCAAACGCCCCCGCGACTAAGGCCAGCAGGAACCTGCGCCGGGAAACGCTCATGAAGACGCGTTCACGAATCTCCCAGCCGGGGCTTTGTGCGGAAGGTCCCAGCCGAAATAGACTTCCGCCTCGATCACCTGGTTGCCGCGGATCGTGAGGATCTCGGTGTTCCTGAAGCGGCTGCCGCTGGTATTCGTTCCTTCGTACGTCACGAACACCCGGTCGTCGTGCGGGACAAGATGGATGTAATCGAACGCCGAAATCGAAGCGCTGTTCGGCCAGCAGCGGCTGAAGTAGGTGGCGCGGTCGAGCCGGTTGTCCAGTGGGCTCGTGAAGTGAAAGTCGTCCGCGATCAGCGCCTCGATGGCGGCCCGATCCTTGCGGACGAAAGCCTCATAGACGGCGCGGGCGATGTGCAGGGGATCAGAAGGCATGGGTAGCGGCCTTTATTCTCGGACATTCATTTTCATAGAATCAATACCCGCGCGGTTCTACAGCCATATTTGATACCAGAACCAGTATTTCATCCTGTACCCGACAGCCAGCCGGATACGACCTGGTTGAAGCGCTCCGGCTGCTGGGTCATCACCCAGTGGCCGGTCTCGAATTCGACCACCCGGTTGCCCGGTTGGTTCTGGAGCGCGTCGGCCCAGGCTTTGGAATGGAACATCAGCGGCTTCCTGCGCCCGTAGATGAAGAGCATCGGGCAGGCTGGGTTGAAGCGCTTCGACTGGCGACGATAAGCCTCCTCGCCGCCGAACCAGAACTTGAAGTACGGGTAGTCCATGTTCGAGCTGATCTGCGCCGGGTCGGACGGGCAGCGGGCCATGCGCGCCATGGCGAGGGTCATGCGGTCTCCGACGGACCCGCCGATCTTCCACGCCGCTGCCAGCCACATCTGGTAGGCGAGCACCATGAGCTTTTCGCGCGGCGTGATGGATTTCGCGAGCGAAGCGCCGTCGCCGATGTCGACGCCGACGATCCTGGAAACGAGCTCCGGATGGCGCACATAGAACTGGTAACCGAAGAGGCAGCCCCAGTCGTGCAGCATGAGGATGACTTTCTGGTTCGGGCAGTGCTCTTCGACGGCTTGCCTGAGGAACCCGATCAGTTCATCCAGCGAGTACGCCCTGCGCGGCTCGCCCCGGTCGAAGCCGGGGAGCGTGAAGCGGATGCAGCGGTAGCGGTCCTTGAAGGAGGCCACCTGCGCATCCCAAAGGCGGTAGGTGTCCGGCCAGCCGTGGACCATGACGATGGTTTCCGGGCCGGTGCCTTCGATGTGCATCAGGATTTCGCAAGCTCGACGATGTCCTGGACGTCCAGGATGGGCTTGGAGTATCCCTTCCCGGACACCTTGATCATCGCTACCGCTACCTCCTGCAATGTGCAGAACCCGCTCGGATACAGCGACCGGCCGATGGGATACACCCATTCGAAATACTTGTAATAGCTCTTCGTGTTCTTCTGTCCCGGAGTGGCCTTCATGAAGCCCGGCCGGAACATGTATGCATTCTTGAAGAGTTTCATGAGCGCGTTTTCGGTCGCGCCTTTTACGCGCGCCCAGGCGACCTTGCCTTGTTCGCTGCTGTCGGTTCCCTTGCCGGTGAGGTAGCAGAAGGTCATGTCCGGATTCACTTCGGCCATGACCTTCCCTGCACCAACCGTCAGGTCATAAGTAGTGTGGCGATACTCTTCTTCGCTCATGCCGACTGATGAGACGCCCAGGCAGAAGAAGCACGCGTTGTAACCGGCCAGTTCCTGCGCAATGGGTTCTAAATTGAAGAAGTCCTTGTGGACGATTTCGCGCAGCTTCGGATGCGAAATCCCGCCGGGTTTGCGGTTGATCACCAAGACCCGCTCCACGCTCGGATTTGCGAGGCACTCGAGCAGCACGCCCTCGCCGACCATGCCAGTGGCGCCTGTGATGATCGGGGAGATTTTCACGGAGTCGCCCACTGGGTCAGAGGCATCATCTGCCGCCTAACTGAGAAGCAGACGAAAAGCCCAATACACGCCAATGCCCATTTGCACGGCGAACGCTGAGAAGCGAAGCGTGACAGCGGGCGCAGACAGCGAGCCCAGGTGGATTACAGACTGAACAATCCGCGCGCAAAGGAAGAAGTAGGCCAGCGGGTCTGTGACGGAGGATTTGCCGGCCAGCAACGCAATGAGCATGAGGCCGCCGAAAACGGGAAGGCTCTCGACGCAATTCGCGTGAGCACGCGCCAGCCGCTGCATGAATGGCGAGAGGTTCGAGTTGTCCGGCTTGAACTCGTTCGGGGCAACGGATTTGGTGACGACGAGCTTTGTGCGGATGGCCTCCATGAGCACGAGGAGAAACAACGACCAAGCGACAAAGCCCGCTAGGGCGGTGAGCGTAGGGTTCATAGGGCACTCTTCTGGAGTATCTCGTCTTGATCGCAACTAGCGCGGTCCGAGGGCGCCGGTTTTGCCATGGACTTAGCCGTGATTCGGTCGGGAAGGACGCGGGCGATCAGGTCCGTGTCGCAATACTCTTCGTACCGGGCGATCTTGCCGTCCCTGAAGTGGATTACGAACGCATAGTCGTTGTCATAACGCTGCCCGTCGCGCGTGAGGTTCTTGCCCTTGGCCTGGAGGACGATCACGTCGCCGCCGTCGATCAGGCGGGTGGGTATGGTGGCGCGCTCGGCGAGCACCCGGTTCAAGGGGCGGAAGATCTCGTCGATGATCGTTTGCTTGCCGGTGAACTCGCCGCTCCAGGACCCCTGGCCGATGGTGCGCCAGACCAGGTCGTCGTGGCATGCGTCCCAGAAGGCGGCGCCATTGCCCTTGGCGACCTCTTTGAAGACGTCAGAGACGAGCTGGGCGTTGGGCGAAAGCTTGGTCATCTACATCTCCTTGAAAAGTTCGTCGCCTTTGCATGCGCGAAGCTGACGCCGAGTGAAGCGGCTTTTGCTTCACAGCCTGCCTGCGCGCAGCGCCCGCGCGATGATGTACTTGACGCCCCATCGATGAAATGGAACGACGAAAAACAGGTAGGTCTTTCCAAACCAGTTGTGCACGACGCAAACAGTGGACACAACCACGGCAGGGCTTTGGGCCCCAAGTTCCCGGAGGATGGAAAGCCTGAAGTCGAGGTGCCCGTTATCCCGTCCGGCAATGAGTTCGTGCTCGTCGACGCTGAAGATTGGCCAGGGCCCGATGAGGTCGCCGACCTTGTACGTGCCTTTTCTGGAAGGTGCCATGACGTCCGCATCGGCAGGCACTGAGAGTCCGCACAACCTTGCGATTCGATTTCGCAGTATCAGGGCGAGTTTTATCCACCGCGGATGGTGGCCAAAGATGGCGAAGAAGACTTCGACGACATCGGCGGGTGGTGCCTGCAGTGGCGTCCGGTATGAATCGCAGAAGTAGGCTGTGGCGACAAGCTGTGGTTGAAGCGCGCTCGCGAGCGGCACTTTACATTCAACGGGGGTGAAGTCCAGGCTCACTCGAACCTCAAGATCGGGACAGGCACCGCTTCTCCGTCCTTTTTTAGACCGGTAATCCGGAGTGCAAATCCGTTTGCGAGTTCATTTTGGGGAATGGGAAATCGGAGCCCGAAAAACCTCTTTTCGCTAAGCGGCAGTTCGTAGCTTTGCTGATTCGGCTGCAGCTTTTTTAAAAAAACCGGCCGGTCGCTTCCGGAGAACACGACCGCCTGCTGGATTTCCGCGGGTGTGTAACTTCTTCCCCCTACAATGAGCGTGACGAACGGCGAAGAGAATGACCAGTGACCATGGTTCGGTTGCAACTGGATGCCAACGATCGCACGGTTGTCCTGGCCGGGTGGCAGACTCAAGAGACGAAAGCGCGTGATCTGGATGGTGACACCTTCTCCGGTCAGGAGGTCGCAATCCGGATCGGTAAGCATCCCGAACTTGTAGACCCGGCACCCTTCTGAAAGTTGCCAGCCGGCGCTGTTTTCGATCTTCGGAATGGCGGGGGTCTTTCCGTCCATGGAGGCGCCGAAAACGGCGGATTCAGCGCACGCCAGGAGCAATGCGACTGAGAATACGGCGAGGCGATTTCTCACAAGCACGACGATGTCTCCGGTGTCTGTCGCCTGACATTCGAGGCGGTGCCGGGCTTGCCGATTGACGTCCTCTCGATTGAAAGGTTAGCCATCACTTTTGCGTGGCACGAATGATTGCTGTCGCGGTAGCTGAAGCCACAAGCTTGCCTTCTTGATACAGCTCGCCAGCAAGGAAGCAAATGTCTCTGCCGCGCTTAACGATGCGCCCCTTTCCGGTAAGCAGGCCAACACCGGCGGAACGGTGAAATGAAATGTTGAGATTCAGAGTTGGTGCGAATTCACCTTCCTTCAACGTGGCGGCTAAGGCCGGACCCATTGTGTCGTCGAGCATTGCCGCTAGAAAGCCGCCTTGGATATTGCCAGCCGGATTGGTGAACTCAGCCTTTCCCTGAAGCTCGACTTCGATAGTGCCGGCTTCGGCGTTTATGTGCTTGAAGGAGATTCCGAGGGTCTCGGCCGCTTTAGGCGCGGGTAAGTCACCTGCAACGACTCGCCAGAAGAACGCTTTTTTGTCCACGATGGTTGGTAGAAGAGTTGGCGCCTGTGAGATGTTACGGCTAACGTGAAGCTAACCGACATTCCGCTTGCGGGACGTGATCTTCCTTGCCAAGCCGATAAGTGTTCACTCGGCCTTCGCCCCCGTCACCGCCACGACCTTCCGCCACTTCTCCACATCTGCCGCGATCTGCTTCGCGTAAGCCTCAGGCGTATTGCCGCCAGGCTCGGCGCCCAAATCGAGCAGTTGCTTGTCGATCCCAGGTGACTTGAGGATTGCCGCGATGTTTGTGTAAAGCGTATCGACGATCGCTTTCGGCGTATGGGCCGGCGCGAGCAACCCGAACCAGGCCGAGACTTCGTAGCCCTTCAACCCGCTCTCATCCATGGTCGGGATTTCGGGCGCCCCGGGGAAGCGCTTCAACGTGGTCACCGCAATCGCGCGAATCTTCCCCGAGCGAATGTGCCCGATGGAGGAGGGCAGGTTGTCGAATCCCATCTGCACCTGGCCGCCGATGAGGTCGATCAGCATCGGGCCGGCGCCCTTGTAAGGGATATGGATGATGTCGATCTGCGCCATGGCTTTGAGCAACTCGCCGCTCATGTGCGGCGAGCCGCCAGGCGAAGTGGAGCCGAAATTCAGCGTGCCGGGTTTTGCGCGGGCGAGGGCGATCACTTCCGCCAGGTTCTTTGCGGGCAGCGAAGGATTCACCGCGAAGACGTTCGGCGTGCTGCCGACGATGGTGATCGGGTAGAAATCCCGGATCGCGTCGTAAGGCAGGTTGGAAAGCAGCGCGGTGTTGATGCCGTGCGAATTCACCGTCCCCATGAGCAGCGTGTACCCGTCCGGCGGCGACTTGGCCACCGCGACCGAGCCGATGGCACCTCCCGCTCCTGGCCGGTTCTCGATGACGAACGGGTGCTTCATGCGCTCAGTGAGCCGTGTTGCGATCAGGCGCGCGAGGATGTCCGTGGTGCCCGCCGGCGGATAGGGCACGATTATGCGCACCTGCTTGTCCGGGTACTGCGCCGAGGCAGCCACCGCGAAAAAAGCCAGCAGCGGCGCAAGCAGCGCCCGCAGGATGAGCCTCATTCTTGTCTCCTTGTCATCAATTCCCGCAGCGGCACCGGCAGCACCCCGCGCAGCTTCAGCGTGATCCCCGCCTCATGCCTTTGCCAGACGATGCCCAGGTAGACGACGCCCAGGCCGATCGCCGTCAGCGCGAAAGGAAACAGGAGGCTGTCCCTGAACACGGTGTGCGCGAGGTGACCGAGATACCCGGCGGCCCCCAGCCCCCCGAACACCGCGAATACCCTTCGCGACAGCATTGCGCCGACCGCGATCACGAGCAGGTTAGTGCACAGGTAGATGAACTTGTTCAACTCGCTGTCCGAGCGCAGCATCGACAGGCCGCCCCAGAACGCGATCACGCCGAAGAGGTAAAGCCAAAACGCGTAGTCGTTATCGTTCCTCGTCCGGATGTCCACCCAGAAGGCAAGCAGCGTCATGAGGAGGCCGAAGTAGAGCGACACGAGCTTGCGCAGGTCCCAGTCTCGGTCCTCGTTGAACAGGAAAGGCACCAGGTCCATGCTCATGTACCAGAGCGTCACGGCGACCGGCATCACGAGGAACGCGAGCTTGTAACGCCACAGCGCGATCGCCGCGCCCGCCAGCGTGGCGAACTCCATGAACATCCAGCGCCAGTCGATGATGCGGTGATAGTCCCGGTACACCTCGCCCTTGGGCCACCAGCCCATCGCCACCTGCAGGCCGTAGACCGCCAGCGGGATCAGCGCCACGGCGAACGTCGCCATGATGCCGGCGGGGATCGGGAGAGCGCGCTTCAGGAAGTATTCCGTGAGCCAAAGGCCGGCGCCTGCGTAGGCGAGGGCGATGAAGAAAAGTCCCCAGCCGCCGAAGCGCTCCCAGCCCAGGTTCATGAAGAGCGACATCGCGCCGATCGCGATCATCCCGCCGAGGTAGTAGAGGATGTGCGTGAAGCGGAAAGACGGCGTGTCCTTGGAGCGCCCCTCGAGGAAAGACCAGAGGGCGTCGGCTTGCGACGCGGTGAGGAGGTCCTTCGAGACGGCTTCGGTGAGTGCGGGGCGGGAGACGTTCATCGGGCTGACGGTGCGCCGCTTACGCCTCGGGTGGCGCCGGCGAATCGAAATGAGTCGGCCCCTTACCTTCCTGCGCGCACCAGACGATCATCACGATCCAGCCGATGACCGGGATCAGCCCGATAAGCTGCCACCATCCGCTCTTGTCGATGTCGTGAAGCCTGCGGGTGCCCACGGCAATGGTCGGCAGGAGCGTGGCCAGCGAAAACAAGGCGGACAACTTTTCGCTGACGATGCCGAGCGCCGCGCTCATCAGGAACAGGAACAGGATCCACCACCAGAATTCGGGTCTCGCGGCGCGGCCTGTGAAGGTGGCGTATTTCCTGAAGCAGGTCTGGATGGATTCGAAGAAGGTCATGGTCGCCCCTTGTGAACAGGTGATCTATATTATAGAACGATTATAACAACTGCCGCCAGAACCGCTTGGCTATTGATTCTACGTAAATAAAAGTTCGAAATTCTCATTTGTAGCGGCGGCGCCCGGCCTCGGCGCGGGCCTGCACCTCGAACCAGTTATCCAGGTATGGCCGGCCGCCGCGCAAAAGCTGCCACAGGCTCGAGGCCGGGTAGGCGATGAAGAACGCGATGCCCCACCCCTCGTATTGGCGGACATGCGCGTGCTCGTGCGCGCGCAGCAGGTCCAGGTCTTCGGTGCTGCCGGCGACGACCACATGGCCGAAGGTGATCGCCCGGAAAGGCAGCCAGTTCTTCTGCGGATCGGGCACTTCGAACATCGGATCGGCGATCTCGATAACGCCCTCGACGATCTGCGCCCGGGCGCCGAAGAGGAAAGTCGGTGCGACGAGTAGGAGGCCGACGAGCGTGCAGGGCGACGCCCAGGCATAGCGCGCGAGGCGAACAAGAGAGTTCATCGTCCGAGCGCGGCGAGCTCTTCCTCGTCGAACCCGGCCGCGCGGCGCGCCTCGAGGTTGAACGGCCCGCGGAGGTACGGTGCGTTGTACTGCGCGGCCAGCTGCGCGTGGGTGGTCACTGGATCGGCCCCGCGCTCCGCGCACACGTGGCGGTACCAGCGGTTGCCGATCGCGACGTGCCCGATTTCCTCGCGCAGGATGAGCTCGAGGATGGCGCCGGCCTTGTGGTCGCCCACGCTGATGAGCCGGGTGCGGACAAGCGGGGAGGCATCCAGCCCGCGCGCTTCGAGTGTCCGGGGCACGAGGGCGAGGCGCGCAAGCAAATCGCCGCACGTTTTTTCCGCCATTTCCCACAGTCCGTTGTGGGCCCTGAACGAGCCGTAGTCGAAGCCCAGTGTGACAAGGTGGGTGCGCAAAAGCAGGAAGTGCTTCGCCTCCTCCCGGGCAACCGAGAGCCAGTCGAGGTAGAACGCCTCCGGCATCCCCGGGAAACGCCACACGATGTCGAGTGCGAGGTCGATCGCGTTGAGTTCGATATGCGCGATCGAATGGATCAACGCGGCGCGCCCCTCCGGCGACCTGAGCGAGCGCTGGTCGAGCTGGCTGTGCGCGACGAGCTCGGGCTTTTGCGGGCGGCCGGGAATGCCGGGCGGCGCAGCTATTGCCTCATCGGCGCCGATTGGACTATTGGTCGGCAGCGCATGCGTACTTTCGGCCTTGCGGACCGCATCCGGTTCGAGAAGCGGGCCGAGTACCGCGGTCCGAAGCGAGGTCATTTCAGCCTGAGCGGATCCGAAAGCCCGAGGGCGGGTGCGAGCATTGCAGCGTAGAGCCGGTGGGCAAGCTCATTCGGGTGGCCCTCCCACTGCGAAACGTGAAGCTGCGTGTTCCCGTCGCCGAGCTGTTGGTAATACTCCGTGGTCGGTATCACTTTCATGCCGGCCTCTGCAGCCGCGGCCTCCGCGATCGACGCCAATCGCCGCAAGCGGGGCTCGGACGGGCGCTGGTTGAAAACCAACGCGACCACCGGCTTCCCGGTTGCCTTGACGGCAAGACCGTTCAGTTCCACAAGATCGCGCCTGAAGCGGGTCTGGTAGTTGCCGAAATCCTTCAGGATGTCGTCGACGAAATCATCGCGGATTTTCAGTCGGATCAAGGCCCGGTTATATAAGTCGGTCAACATCCCGCCGAGACGGGTTCGGGTTTCGAAAGGCGTCTTGACGGCCTCGAATACCGGAATGCTCCACGCCATCGCGTTCTTGTACTCGCCGACTCCCGACGGAAGGAAATCGTTTAAGCAAATGCCGTAGACGACTTGTTCGGGCGCGAGGATCGGTACCCATTTCGCCGCTACGCGCAGCATGTCCTGCGAGTTGTAGCCGTTGACGCCCAGGTTGTAGATCCGGACGGCCGGGTCGGTTTTTCTGCCCAGCGAAGCGAGGACTTCGGCATATGTGTCGGCGGCTGCCACGCCGTATCCGTACGTGAGCGAATCACCGAGCAAAATTATGCGGCGCTTGTCGTCCTCACGGACGTAGTTGCCGACGGTACGAAACGAATCCTTGTTGTAAACATTGAGGTGCCCGTGCCAATAGTATGCGTGCGCCGCGCCGTCAACCCGCGTCGGCCGTAACTTCCATTCGTCGGGGATCGATAAATGAGCAGGCCCCGCTGCGGCTTCCCATTCGAGGACGCCTTCCATCGCCAGCAGGCCAATGCCGACCGATGCGATTGCCAGCAACGCGTTGCCGAGAAGGACCTTGGGGCGCGTGTTACGACATAGCAATACCCCAGCGCCTAGTAAAAGCGTGGGCGCCAGAGTGCCCAGGGCGATCACGGTAAATCCGCTCTCGTATGGATAGCGCGAACCCAAAGATACGCTCGCAACCAGCAACGCCGCGGCCAGGCAATATCGCTGCATGCTAGTCAGGCGCAAAGTGCGTCTCGCGGCTGGCCAGGGCGGGGTTTTGGTCGCGCTTGCGCATGAGGCAATTGCCCACCGCAAGGACGTCGATTTCCGTGCCCATGAAGCACGCGAAGGCATCCTCGGGCGTGCACACGATCGGTTCACCCCGAACGTTAAAGCTGGTGTTGACAATTACCGGGCAACCCGTCTTGCGCTCGAACGACGAGATCAGGGCGTGGTAACGGGGGTTGGTCTCGGCATGCACAGTCTGGACTCGAGCCGAGTAGTCCACATGAGTGACGGCAGGAATCTCCGATCGCAGTACGTTCAGCTTTTCTATGCCGAACAGGGTTTGCTGGTGCGGAGTCATGCTGCGGCGCCGATTCTCGACCACGCCGGCAACCAAGAGCATGTACGGACTGTCACAGTCGAGTTCGAACCAGTCGGCCACCTTCTCCCGCAGCACCGAAGGCGCAAATGGCCGGAACGATTCGCGACGCTTCACTTTCAGGTTCAGCACCGACTGCATCATCGGGGATCGAGCGTCTCCAAGAATGGAGCGGCCGCCGAGGGCGCGCGGGCCAAACTCCATGCGCCCCTGGAACCAGCCGACAGCACTCCCGGCGGCGAGGGAATCGGCACACGCTTCGATAATTCCCCCGTCGTCGAGGACGTCGAAGACCGCACCTGCCGCGCGCAAGCGCTCCTCGCATTCGGGCTGCGCGAAACCCGGCCCGAGAAACGAGCCCTGCATCAAGTCGGCCGCGCCGCCCAGGGCGATGCGAGGCCGCCCGCAGTGCAGGTGAAACGCGCCGAGTGCCGCTCCGAGGGCGCCCCCCGCGTCACCCGCTGCCGGTTGGATCCAGAGATTGTCGAACCGGCCGCTCCGCAGCACGGCTCCGTTCGCTACGCAATTGAGCGCAACGCCGCCGGCCAAGCATAGGTTGCGCTGGCCAGTCTCGAAGGCAACCGAGCCTGTCAGCTTCAGCACGACCTCCTCGGTCACAGCCTGGATCGACGCGGCGAGGTCCATTTCGCGTTGCGTCACGGGCGCATCGGGCTTACGCGGCGGTCCCCCGAACAACGCATCGAACCTCCCGTTGGTCATTCGCAGTCCGGTGCAAAAGTCGAAGTAGTCCAGGGCGAGCCGAAAACTGCCATCAGGCTTGATGTCGATGAGGTTCTCTCGGATCCGCGAGGCGTACTTCGGCTCACCGTAGGGCGAAAGCCCCATGACCTTGTATTCGCCCGAGTTGACTTTGAATCCGAGGTAATAAGTGAACGCGGAATACAGCAGGCCGAGCGAATGGGGAAAGTGGATCTCCCGCTTCACTTCCAGTTCATTGCCGTGGCCGTGGGCGAGCGACGTGGTTGCCCATTCCCCGACGCCATCCATCGTCAGCACGGCCGCCTCTTCGAACGGCGAGGGGAAAAACGCGCTCGCCGCGTGCGAAAGATGGTGCTCCGAGAACAGGATCCGTCCGTCCCAGTCCTTGCGGCCGCCGTGCTGCCGAAGCGTGCTCACAAGCAGATCTTTCAGGAACAATTTTTCGCGCAGCCACAGCGGAATTGCGGCCTTGAACGACTCGAAGCCCCGTGGGGCGAACGCAAGATAGGTCTCGAGCAGGCGTTCGAATTTAAGCAGCGGCTTGTCGTAAAACGCGACGAAGTCAATCGAGTCGAGCGTTATGCCGGATTCCCGCAGGCAGTAGTCGAGTGCATGCGAGGGAAACGCCGCGTCATGCCTCGTACGCGTAAATCGCTCCTCCTGGGCGGCGGCTACAATCAAACCGTCTTCGACCAGTGCGGCCGCACTATCGTGGTAGTAGGCCGAAATCCCGATGACGCGCACTGTGCGAACCGCTTTCTAGAACAGCGTGTAGACAAAGGGCGCGATGACCGAGCCCTTGGCAAACACCAGCAGACCGCCTACGACAAGCATCATTGCAATGATCGGCAGCAGCCAGAACTTCTTGCGAACGCGCATGTAGCGCCACAGTTCTTTCAGCAGGTCCATGGGCAGCTCAGAACTGGTTGCGCATCGATTCGCGCGCCGGATCAGGAGGGGGCCGGTCGATCCAGTAGCTTTTCGCGTCAGGTTCGAACCCGATCTTCAGCGGTCGCTTGCCCGCAGCACGCATGATCCGGCCGAGCGGGGTAATCACGAGGAAGAACATGACTGCCAGCACGATCGGGCTCGTCACCCGGTGCATCAGCAGTCCGATTCCAAGCCAGACCCGGTTGAACGGGCCCAGGACGCCGGGAGCGGCGATCGCCATCGCAAGGATTGCCGCGCCAGTGAAGAAGGCCCAGAGCCGAACTGGCGCGTTAGAAAACCATGGCCAGACGCCGATCACCGCAAAGAACAGGGCAAAGGCAATGCCGAAGGCGCGGTTCGACGAAGTCGTGACCGCAGTGTGCCGCTCAGACATCCAGCGTCTCTTGGAATCCGCGCAGCTTGCCTTTGAGAGTGTCAGGCACCTCGATCTCGAAACCGAGCACCGCGGCCGAGAGCGCCTTGCCGTAGTTGTCCAGGCACAGGCTTCTCGACACGCCGCCGCCAAGGGCCCCGTGCGCGACGAAATTCAGCGCCTCGAGCGTGTCGACCTCATAGCGCAGGACGTCGCCTTTCACGGTGCCCGCGTAGAACGCCTTGAACTTGTCCGCCGTGAGTTGCGCCTTGAGCAGCGGATAGAACTCCGGCTCGTAGGCGATGACCATGATGTTCGACGTGTTGCCCTTGTCGCCAGAGCGGGTGTGGGCGATGTGCTGGAGCCGGATTTTCATGAGGTGAAGTAGTTGATCGACGGATGCACCTTCTCGCGCGCAACCAAGGACGACCACACACCGATGATTTCGCGGAAGCGGTCCTGATGCGGCACGCGCTTGCCCGTGTGCGCCACGCCGGACACGGCCATGCCGTCGACTTCGCGGCCGACCTTGATGGCTTCTTCCTTGGTCTTAGTGCGGGCGGCGACTCGAACGGCCAGCTCGTAAGGCTCCGGTCCATTCATTGGGGACATCTCGCCATGAATCGCGTTCATTCCGAGGAAATCGATGCGCAGATCCTCAGCCTGCAGCTTGACGATCTTGAACCGCTCTTCGAGGATCTTCTTCGCCAGTTGCGCTCGCCTGAGCGCGCCCGGCCCCGCATAGAAGAACATGTCCTCGCCGATGAAGCCCTCCGTGCAGCCGATGGACACTTTCAAGGTCGGCGTGCGGGGCTTCCCGGAAATGTTGCTCACACGGACTCGGTCCGGCCCTACCTGCTCGAGCTTGACGGTCGTGAAGTCGACGACGACGTCCGGCGTAATGTAGTTCGCCGGATCGTGGACCTCATACAGGCATTGCTCCTTCACCGTCATGAGGTTGATCGCGCCGCCGGTGCCTGCGACTTTCGACAGCACGCAGCTGCCGTCGGGGGACACCTCGGCAATCGGGAACGCGAGGTTCCAGGGCTCCGGCACGTCCTTGAAGCCGGGATCGCTGAAATAGCCGCCGGTGACCTGTGCGCCGCATTCGAGCAGGTGGCCGATGCCGTCGCCGGCGCCAAGGTGCATGTGATCGAGTGGATCCCAGCCGAACTCGTACATCATCGGTGCGAGAAAGATCGACGGATCCGCCACGCGGCCGATGACCACGATCTGCGCGCCGCCCTTGAGCGCCTCGACGATGGGCTCGGCTCCAAGGTAGACCTCCGCGGAAACGAGGTTGGGCTTGAGCGAGGACGTCGGCTCGCCGTTTTCGAGAATCGTCGACGTGAGGTCGAGCACGCGCTCGGTGATCAGCGACCCGTTGACCGAAGCGACCTTGACGCCTTTGGCGCCGTTCTGCCGCAGCCAGAAGACGATGCGTTCGGCTGCCGCATCCGGGTTGATCCAGCCCTGGTTGGTGATGATCTTCGTGCCCCGCCGGAGGCACCCGGGCAGCACGCCGCCGATGCGGGCATCGAGATACGTGTCGTAGCCCGGGAAGGTAGGATCGCGCCTCGCACGCACCTGCGCCGCCGAGATCGTCGCCTCGGCCATCGTCTCGAAGCAGAGGTAGTCGAGGTCGCCTTTATCCGCGTTGAGAATGGCGGGCTCGACCCGGTCGCCCCACCAGGCCGCGCCCGAGCCGATGCGGATTCTGTCTTTCATTTTTCCGCTTTGATTTTCTCGTCGAGGAACTGCTGGACCGCGGTGAAGAGCTGCATGCGGTTCTTCTCCATGATCACCGTGTGCGTGCCTTCGCCGATTTCCACGTAGCGCTTGTACGGCGCGTTGGTGAGCTTGGCAAAGTATGCGTGCAGCATGTAGCTCGGGAGGTCCGCGTCCCACTCGGCATGCGCAAGAAAGGTCGGCACGCGAATGCCGGCCGGGTCGTACACGGCCTTGCCGGCGCCCCAGTACTCGCGGCCATCCTGCACGACCCCGTTGGGTGCGCGCAGCACGGGCGGCGTCATCTTCGCGCCGACCTGGTCGGTGGCGAAAGTCGCATCGGCCCACGCCTCGAACCAGCCGGCGGGGATGAGGTCGGCCTTCTTGTCTTCGGGCACGCCGGTAAGCCATCGGCCCTTGGCGGCATCGCGCGAAACAGTGCGGTACGCGGTGAGCTTGCCGCCGGTGTCGGTCAGCGAAGCGGTGTCCTTGCGGATCCACTGAGGCGCGTAGAGCACGAGCTTATTCACCTTGTCGTTGTTCTGCACGGTGTACCAGCCCATGATCGTCGTGCCCCAGGACCAGCCGAGCAGGTTGATCTTCTGTACGCCGCGACGCTTGAGGATGAAGTCCACGGCGGTCCCCACGTCCTTGACTGCCGTGTCGCTACGCACCAGCGGCTCGTTGTCTGCCGCGGGCTTGTCCATCTCCGGCGGGCGCGTCGACTTGCCATAGCCGCGCAAGTCGACGAGATAGACGTCGTAGCCGTGCTTCGCGATGTAGTCCATCCACGAGAAGCCGTTCAGCTTGAGGTCGAACGCGGTCTCGGAAGGATAGGTCGCGCCATGAACGTACAGGAGCACCTTGTCGCCGGTGACCGTCTTCATGCCCTTCGGGTGCTTGTTCCGCACGTACACGCTGATGCCCGGGTCGGCCGTCGGAACCATGAATTCCTCCATGGCGATCTGCGGGTCGGCGGCGTGGACGGTGAAGCCCACGCCCAGGAGGACAGCGGTGGCGACTGCGGTAAGCAGGTTTTTCATTTTGTCTCCTCGAAAATCAATGTGCGAAAAGCTTGGCGACGGATTCGTCGCGGGCCGCCTTCACATACTGCTGCGCATCCTCTGCAAGCAACAGGCGATCCTTGACAAGTGTGCGGGCGGCGGCTTCCAGCTTCTTAACATAGTTGGCATGGGTGCCGTAGCGCTCCTCGAGCGAGGGGCGGGGGTCGTTGCGCGCGTGCCGTTCACTTTTCGTCGCCGCAAGCGGTACGAAGCTCCCGTCCCGGTCGCAGAGTTCGCCTTCGGTAAACGGAGCCTTGTAAAGGTTCCACCCGGTATACGTTGCCAACGGTACCTCTATGTCCGGCAGGCGCAGGCCGGCGACCTCGTTTGCGTCGATGCCCACCTTTGCGACAAGCGGACGGTAAGGGCTCGGCGTCGTTTCCTTGGGGCTCACCCAGTCGCCGTAGACCGCGATGCTGTTGACGAAGTCGGCGATGGCGAGCCCCTGGAGCTTTGGGAAGCCCGTCCTGTCGGCGGCCACCAGCGTCTTGGCCCTCAGAGTCGGCACGCGGCTCGCAGGAGGCGGTGTCCCGCGCGTCACCCACGCATCCAGCGCGACCAGCAGGGCCCGCAACGCCGGCGCGGGGCTGTGCGGGTTGCGGGGATTCATGCACGGGCCGAAGTCAGGCTTGAGGCCGGCGCGTCCGCCATGCTGGGTCCCGCTGATCATGAAGACGCGTGCGTTCGCGGGAAGGCGCAGGTCCGCGCGACCGAGCGGATCCGTATGGAGCAATGACGCTCCTTTCTGCCAATACTCGGTCGACGTGTTCACCTCGATCCACAGCGGGTCGAACCCGTCGCCGCGCAGCAGCGTCCCGCTCTTTTTCGAGACCGGGTCCGTCGTCCTGGCCGCCGAGAAGGGGAACGCGTTCTCCGGATAGTAGTGATCCTCGTGCTGCGTGTTAGTGCGCGCGGGCTGGGCGAACTCGGCATTGAGGAACACGCCGCCGATGCCTGAGATATGCGCGAGCACGCCGTCGAACACCTTGCGCCGGCCTTCGTCCTGGTTGAAGCCCTGGTGCACGAAGTCGCGCAGGTACCGGCCGCTTTGCGAGATGCCGGTCGCAATCACTTTCCCGATCCCGCGGTCGGCCGGGTTCGGCTGGAACGCATCGTCCGAGGACTCGTTGCGAAGAAAGCTTACGAAATCGCGTGTCGCCGCAAAGCCGATGCCGAGCACCTTCGGGTCCTTGGCGGGGTAGTGCAACTCGTACAACGTGCCGGGCTCGGGCTTCGTGCCGACCGGCAGCAGCGCGATCTCGCGCGAATTGGCGAACGCCCAGCCGCTCACCGGGATCTCGACGCGGACATCTTTTTCCTTGCGGCGCATCGTGAGCGTGGACTTCGACGGCTCCGTCGTGGCCGCTTCGTAGCTCAGGCGAAACGATCCGGCCTGCGGCGCGCGCGTGCCGTTCACGAACTCGTCGCGGATCATGCGCGTGACGTTGGGCACGACCGGCACCTTCATCGCCATGCCGTTGTTCGACTTTGGCGCGTCGGGATCCCAGCCCGTCCACGCCATCGTCCAGCCCTGGCGGAAGAAGAGCGCGTTGCCCGCGTCCTTCTCGGTCTTCGGGTCGTTGACTGCCCCCGCAGCCTGGGTGGGCGCGTCCATGATCCAGTTCATCAGGAACTTGCGGCCGCGGTTGGTCACTTCGAAGAGCAGCTTGTGGTTGCCCTTGGCCGCGTCCGCCGGTCGCAGCATGAACCACTCGACCTCGTACTCGACCTTGCCTTTCGCGTTTCGCGGCGCGCGGTCCAGGTTGACGATGCCCTTGTTGCGGGTGTCGGCGGGATCGAGCTCGCCCCTGGCCACGCCCCACACGCGCTCGTAGGCGCCGGTGGTGCCGAAGCTCGCACCGTTAGCGAACGGCTCGACCTTCTGCACGTTGATCTCCGTGAGGCGGGAATGGGCGGTGACAGCCACCGCCATGCAGGCCGCAAGCACGGCCGGGCGCAGGACTCGCATGGGTTTCCTCCCTTGAATCTCGAAGATTACTTTTGCAAGACTTACTGCTGGAGCGGCTGTCCTGTCAATAAGTATCTAATTTCTATTATATGTCAACGCAATGAATACCGCGCGCTCGTCTGATCCATGGCAACCAGCGAAGAAGAGGCCTGGCGAACTGCCGATGTAACACTGGTCTTCCTCCGACCATTCGACAATCTTTGCGTATCGGGCGCTGTCCGTCATGACTGTCAATCCTTAGGCCACCTGGTTGAGCAACGCTTCGCCCCGGCTCAGGCGGCGGACATTTTCAACCGCGATCGCAAGCGACCGGTCGATGGTCTCCTGCGTGAGCCATGCAAGGTGCGGGGACGCTACCACATTCGGCAAGGCGAGCAGGGGGTTCGTAAGAGCGGGCGGCTCGTCTGCGAACACGTCGAGCCCTGCGGCTCCGACCTTGCCGCTCGTGAGGGCTGCGACAAGCGGTCCTTCGTCGACGAGTGCGCCGCGCGCGGTGTTGATGAGGATGGCGCCGGGCTTCATGAGCGAGAGCGCCGAGGCGCCCATGATTCCGCGTGTCTCCTCGTTAAGAGGGATATGCAGGGACACGATGTCCGATTGGGCGAGCAAGTCCGGCAGCGCAAGGCGCTCATACGGAACTTCGCGTGCAGTTCGCGCCGTGTAGACGACCCGTACATCCATCGCAGTCAGCCATTCTGCGAGTTGTTGGGGGATTGAGCCGAAGCCGACCATGCCAACCGTGCGTCCGCCGAGCTCGGTAAACTTGTCCTGCAGCGAAGTGACGGCATGCCATCCGCCGGGTGTTCGCACTGCGGTGTCGAGGTCGCGAATGCGGCGCAGGCAGGACAGCATCAGCAGAAGCGTCATCTCGGCGACGGCTCGGCTATTCGCGCCGGGGAGGTTACAGACCGCGATGCCTCGCGCCTTTGCGGTTTCAATGTCGATCGTGTTCACGCCCACGCCGATCTTCTGGATGAGGCGCAGCGAAGGTGCCCGTGCGATGACTTGGGCCGTAACAGGCTTCAATGAATGCCACAGCACTTCGGCATCGCAGATCGCGGCGTCGAACGCCTCGTCGCTGCTTTCAGGACAGCAGTCGAGATGGAAGGGCGCGCAAAGCGCTTTAGCTTTTGACGCGAGCGCTTCGCTGGCGTCGAAGTGGAGCAGGACGTTCATTCAGTCAGCGCGGCGGCCCGTCTCCCGAGACTTTCCTGCGGCCACAGCTCGCTCGATTTATAGAACTCCGGCATCACCGGCACGCCCGGCGGAATCACGACCCACGGCTGCTTGGACATTGTGTAGATATGGATCTCCGGCGGGCACCGGTCCGGATCGTCGAGCGTGCCGACGCGCACGAACCGGAAAGTGTCGCCGCCTCCGCCGTAGTTGCTCCAGAGCGCAATGCGGCAAGCCGCGCAGCGCGAAATCTTCTGGCCTTTGCCGCTGTTCGAAGGCGTGTTGACGACTTCGACCTGTCCCTCGACAACGACGCGGTCGGCTTCGATGAGCGCATTGAGCGCGAACGCCGTCCCGGTTTCGCGCTGGCACCAGCGGCAGTGGCAGCAATGGACGAACAAGGGTTTCGAGGTCATGCGGTACCGCACCGCCCGGCACGTGCAGCCACCGGTGTACTCCTGTGAAGCCGGTTCGCTCATGCGGCCTTCCTCTTGAACAGGCGCCCGGCGGCAAACGGCTGCGCCGCAGAGCCCAACGCCTCCTCGATCCGAATGCCCTCGTTCCACTTCACCATGCGCTCCGACCTCGAAAAACTGCCGACTTTCAGCTGGGGCACGCCCCAGCCGATGGCCAGGTGCACGATGGAGATGTCCTCGGTCTCGCCGGAGCGCGCGGAAACGATGGCTCCAAACCCCGCGGCCTGCGCGGCCTTCACCGCCGCATAAGCTTCCGTGACCGTGCCGATCTGGTTTGGTTTGATGAGGACGGTGTTGCAGGCGCCGGCCGCTGCGGCGGTTTTGATGCGGTCGGCATCGGTGACGAAATAGTCGTCGCCCACGATCTGGATGCGGTGACCGACGCGCTTGGTGAAGGCCTTCATTGCCTCGGTGTCCGTTTCTGCGAACGGGTCCTCGATGGATACGATCGGGTACGCATCCACCCAACGCTCGAGCATGATGCCGAACTGGTCGGCCGACAGCGTGCGGTTTTCCAGCGCGAGCGCGTACCGGCCGCCGGGCTGCTGGAGCTGGGTCGCTGCGATGTCGAGCGCAATGGCCACATCCTGCCCGGGCCGGAAACCGGCATCCTCGATTGAGCGTACGAGTTCGGACAAGCCTTCTTCGTTCGAGCGGAAGGAAGGCCAGTAGCCGCCCTCGTCGGCGACCCCCTGCAGTGCGCCCTTCTTGGCGAGGCGGGCGCCGGCGGCGTAGTACACCTCAGCGGTCATCTCCAGCGCCTCGGCGAAATTTCCGGCACCGGGGCACACGACCATGAAGTCCTGCAGGTCGACGCGGGCGCTTGCATGCGCGCCCCCGCCGTAGATCTGGATCTCCGGCACCGGGAGGCCGACCCGCCGTCCGGCAGCGAGGTGCTGCCACAGAGGAACGCGGGCATCGGCTGCCGCAGCGTGGAGGCACGCGAGCGAAACGGCGACGATGGCATTCCCACCGAGCCTGGACTTATCGCGTGTGCCGTCGAGCCGGATCATGGCTGCGTCGACACCGCCCTGGTCGGTGGCATCCAGTCCGCGCAAGGCCTCCCGAATCGGGCCGACGACGTTGCGCACTGCCTGCTGCACGTCGAGTCCCCGCAGCGCGGGGCCGCCGTCACGCAATTCCCTCGCCTCGCCGCTGCCGGTGGACGCGCCCGCGGGCGTGATGGCCCGCCCGATCACGCCCGATTCGAGGACGACTTCGGCCTCCACGGTCGGCTTGCCACGGGAATCCCACACCCTGCGGGCAAGGACGGTCCTGATTGCGGTCATGAGTCTTTCCAGGTTTCGCGCCAGGTGTCACGCACCGTGGCCAAATGTGTTGGGGGATGGCGTAACAGGTCGCGCGCAACGGCGCGCACCCTGTCCTTGTCTTTCTCGTCCTTCAGGTATTCGACCGGTGACTTGCCATCGACGCGAGCAAGGAGGAGCCCCGGCAGCAGGGCCGCGGCCCTCGCTTCGAGTTCATCGGGCATTTCCCATCCGACGCCCGACAGGTAGGCGTCAGCAAATGCATCGAAACATTTGAGGAAGCGGTCGCGAGCCTGCGGCACCCACACGCATTTCAACAAAAGATGATTGAGGCAAAAGGCGACATCGAAAGCAGGGTCGCCATACCAGGCGCATTCGGCATCCAGGAAGATCGGCCCGGATGGCCCGACCAGGATGTTTTTCGGGCTCACGTCCCCGTGCACCAGTACAAGGCGCTTTTCCGCGGTGGTGGCCGCGAGTTCGCCCAAGCGCTCGGCCATGTCCGGGTGGGCGTGGCCGGTCGCCAGGAGGTAAGGCTCGAGGCGGATCGCATGGAAACTCGAATCGGTGGCGAACCGCGCAGCGATGTCGCTGCGGCTTGCCGTGCCCGCGTGGATGCGCACGAGCGCGTCGCCAACGCGCGCTGCAAACGCCGCCGATGCCAGGCCTGCGGCGAGCTCCGCCTTCCACAGCGGATGCGCCTTGGGATCCAGGTAGGCCATGGCGAAGATGCCGCTCTCGTCGGCGGCGAGCACCTTGGGCGCGATCCCCGGCACGATCGCCGACGCCGTCTCCATCCACATGCGCTCGAAGCGGTTGCGTCCGACCGGTGCCTCCCAAAGCTGCGCTACACGCAGGCGCGGGAGTGCGCGCTTCACGCACACGGTCCCATTCGCGAGGGCGACTTTCCAGATGTCGGAGGACACGCCGCCGGTGAGCGGCTCCGCAGCGGGCGTTTCGCCCTGACCGACCAGGCCTGATGAACGCAGGAAGTCGAGGATGGGCTCGAAGCCGAGCGGGACGGAGGGCCGTAGAGTCACGCTCGATCCGTTAAACGCGAGATGCGGTGTCCGGTCAGGGCGAGAGGCGCCCGAGCGCCCAGGCCGCGCCTTCCCGGCGGTAAAGCAGTCGGTCGTGAAGACGGTTGGGGCGCCCCTGCCAGAACTCGATGGCCTCCGGTTGCACCGCATACCCGCCCCAGTAAGGCGGCCGCGGCGGGTTCGTCCCGTGGCGCTTTTCCATCCCGGCGAGCGCGTCTTCAAGTGTGCTGCGCGCCTGCACCTTCGCGCTCTGCGAAGAGGCCCAGGCCGACAGCCTCGCGCCCAGCGGGCGGCTGGCAAAGTAGGCGTCCGAGTCGGCAGTCGCCACCTTGGCTACACGTCCAGTGATGCGTACCTGGCGCTCGAGCTCCACCCAGAAGAACACCAGGCAGGCAAGGGGCTTCGCGGCCATCTGGCGGCCCTTGGCGCTCTCGTAATTCGTGTAGAAAACGAAGCGCCCGGCGTCGATGCCCTTGAGCAGGACGATGCGCGCATCCGGCGCGCCATCGGGGGTCACGGTCGCCAGCGTCATTGCGTTTGCGATGGGCAGCTCATGGCCGAGCGCGTCGCTCATCCAGCGCTCGAACAGGTCAAAAGGCGTGGGCGGCGCATCGGCTTCGCTCAGGCCGGCGAGCATGTATTCATTGCGGACGTCGGCGAGATTGAGGCGCGTCATGGTGGCCCGATTCTAACTCCGCGACTGTGCATCCGAGTGCAAGCAGGCGACATCGCGGCGGGGAGCGCCCGCGCGCGCTCCCGGGAAATCAGGCGAGGAACACGCATTTTTTCCTCTGAAACCCGTTGACACGCAGAGGGAGATTCGGCATCTTGTCGCTTCCGCTCGCATGAGAGGCGGCTGGCAGTAACTATAAATTCAATTCCGGCACCAACCTACGTTCAGAGGAGAAACACCACTTATGGCTACCAAAAAGAAAGCAGCCGCCAAGAAACCAGCAGCGAAGAAGAAGGTCGCAGCCAAGCGCAAGCCCAATGCCGCATTCATGAAGCCGATGACGCCCAGCGCGCTCCTCGGCGCAGTGATCGGCGCGAACGCAATGCCGCGCACCGAAGTGACCAAGAAGATCTGGGTCTACATCAAGAAGAACAACCTTCAGGACAAGAAGAACCGCCGCATGATCAATGCGGACGACAAGCTGAAGCCGATTTTCGGCGGCAAGGCGCAAGTGTCGATGTTCGACATGACCAAGATGGTCAGCAAGCACCTCAAGTAATTCCAGGTTCGGCTGCCTGTTGCCCGACCGGGCCGCAGGCAGCCTGCCTGGAGCGCAAAGCCGCGCTCCTCCCAGCAGTTTCCTGGCAGTCCCCTTCTTCCCTACTTAGTTACCTGGCCAGCAGGTAAAGGCCGCCGAGCGTCATTGCGATTCCGCCCACCCGCGTGAGCGTGAGCGCCTCGCCAAAGACGATCACGCCGACCGGCAGCAGGATCAGCGTCATCGTCGCGCTGATCGACACGCCGGTGCTGCCCACCGGCCATCCTGCCCGGTAAGAGAGCAAAACCCCGATCTCGCAGCAGGCGATTGCCGCGCCCATCGCGTAGGCGTGCCAGGGGACCGTGCCCATGCCCGCCTTGAGCGAGGTGTCGGGTGTCAAAAACGGAAAAGCGGCCAGGCACGCGAGCGACGCGACGATATAGGCGACGACGAGCGTGGCGCCAGAATTCGCGCCGGCGGGCACGATCTTGAGGAGGAAATGCAGGATCGCCAGGCCGCCCGAAGCGAGCAGGAAAGGCAGCAGCTTGGCTGCGGTCATTTGCGCACCGTCACTTGTGGTACCCGGCCACGCGCTCCACTTCGTTCTTCGAGCCGAGCACGACCGCTACTCGCTGGTGCAGGCCTTCGGGCTTCAGGTCCAGCAACCGGTCGCTGCCATTCGTTGCCGCGCCGCCCGCCTGCTCGACGATGAACGACATCGGGTTGGCTTCGTACATGAGACGCAGGCGCCCTGACTTGTTTTTTTCGTCGCGCGGATACATGAAGATGCCGCCGCGAGTGAGGATGCGATAGACGTCGGCCACCATCGAGGCCACCCAGCGCATATTGAAATCCTTGCCGCGCACGCCGCTGGTGCCGGCGAGGCACTCGTCGATGTAGCGCTTCACCGGCGGCTCCCACCTGCGCATGTTCGACATGTTGATCGCGAACTCCTGCGTATCCTCGGGAATGCGGATGTCCGGATGCGTGAGGATGAACGAGCCCATTTCGCGATCGAGCGTGAAGCCGTGGCTGCCGTCACCCACCGTGAGCACCAGCATGGTGGTCGGACCGTACACGGCGAAGCCCGCGGCAACCTGCGTCGAACCAGGCTGCAGGAACGCCTGCTCATCGGCCTCGCAATAGCCACCATCGGCCACCTTGGGGCAGCGCAGGACGGAGAAGATCGTGCCGACCGACACGTTGACGTCGATGTTCGACGAGCCGTCGAGCGGATCGAAGAGCAGCAGGTACTCGCCCTTGGGAAAATGCGTCGGGATCGGATGCGGCGTTTCCATTTCCTCGGAGGCGAGCGCCGCCAGGTTACCGCCCCACTCGTTGGCCTCCAGCAGGATTTCATTGGACAACACGTCGAGCTTCTTCTGCACTTCACCCTGGACATTGTCCGTGCCGGCCGAACCCAGGTTGCCGGCGAGCGCCCCCTTGGTGACTGCATTGCTGATCGCCTTGCAAGCGCGCGCGACGGTTTCGATGAGCAGGCGCAGGTCGGCGTTGATGAGTTGCTTGTTGCGCTGGCGCTCGATCAGGAATCGGGTGAGGGTGATGCGGCTCATGAGTGGTGTCTCTCGGGGGCAGGTGGGTTATTGCAGCTTGCGGCCGCGCTCGGTGACCAGGTCGAGGAACTTCGAGATTTCCTCGTTCTGAAGCTCGTTCTCGCGCGCAGAAGCACCGGCGCCCGAGAGGTGCCCCATGGGGCGTCCGGCGTTGATGGGGATATACCGCGCGTCCGGAATGTACGTCGAGGCTTCGAGCGCATCGGCTTCCGGGTTCAGCAGGTCGCCGGTGCCCGCAAGGATCAGGGTCTTCGCCTTGATCGACTGGAGCGCCTTGCGGTAATCGCCGTTGTAGCCCTTCGTGGTGCCCAGGTTGTGCTGGTCGTAGGCCCAGCTCTGGTAGATCCAGTCGTTGGCGTCGATGCGCTTCCATTGCGCGTCCTGCGTGGACTTGAGGTGAGCCACGACATCCAGGTTGTTGGGAAACATCGCCTCATGGAGCTGCGGGGTGCGCACGATCGTGCCCGAGAGCCAGCCGCCCCACAGGCGCATCGCGCGTTCCGGGGGCGCCGTGTAATTGCCGTCTTTCCACTCCGGGTCGGTCATGATGGTCTGGCGCAGCATCTCCGTGATGCCGGTCGACCAGGCGGGCGTGCGGCCCAGAGGGATGATCGCCACGACGCTATCCATCATGTTCGGATAGCTGACCGCCCATTGAAGTCCCTGCATTCCGCCCATCGAGGCGCCGACGACGGTCACCAGCTTGGCGATGCCGAACTTCTCGGTCACGAGGCGATGCGTCGAATCGACCATGTCGCGCATGTTGAACTTGGGGAATTGCATGCGCCCCTGCGTCTTGCTGTTCGAGGGCGATGAGGTGAGGCCATTCGAGATGGCATCCGTGCAGATGATGAAATACTTTGCAGGATCCAGCGCGCGTCCCGGGCCGATCAGGTAATCGATGCGATGGTGGTTGCCGCCGAGCGCCGTCACCATGAGGACGGCGTTCGATTTCTTTTCGTTCAGCTTGCCGTGGGTGACATAGGAGATCGAAAAATCGCGGATCGCCTCGCCGCTTTCGAGTTCCAGGTCGCCGAGCGGATGCAGCTGGTGCGCCGGGTCGTTCGGCCCATGGGCGAATACTGGCAGGGTGATGAGGGCCATTGAAAGTGCGGCGAGCAGGGTGCGCATCGGGTTTCTCCTTTGTCTGCGGCGTGAGGCGATGTAGGTCTTTTTTGCGTTCGAGTATAGCCGCGCCGATACGCGCCTGCACCAGTGCTCGGCCGGTGTTCGCTTCGCTATACTTGCCGCATGAATCCCGCCCACACCCCGTATCGGATCATCGAGGTCCGCCCGATCGCCGGCGCGCTCGGCGCCGAGGTGCATGGCGTCGAACACACGAAGCCGCTGGAGGCTGCGACAAGCGCGGAAATCCGCAGGGCGTTCCTCGAGCACCTGGTGATTTTCTTTCGCGGCCAGGATCTGGGCCTCGAGCA
>JANXRZ010000113.1 GCA_025352885.1 Pseudomonadota bacterium
CTACGTCATCGAAAACGGGGTCGGCTACCGCTACGAGGGGCGCACGCGAATTGACGATCCCGAGGCGATCGAGATCCTGCGCAACCGGGCACGGGATTCAGGCGTCGACCAGAAGAGCTTTTTCGGCCCCATGCACTGGCAGCCCGCGCCGCTGCTGGCAAGCCTCGTACAAGAAGGGAAGACCCTCGCCCAATGGGAGCGCGAGCAGAGGCGGGGCCAGGCAGCCTGATGGCCGGCGCTCCCACGCGAAGCGTTCGGCTAGGCTCGGCGGAAGTCACGCTGGAGCACGGGGAAGGCGGCATCCTGCGCCTTCGCTCCCCCACAGGGGCTCGGCGCCTATCCACGCTGCATCACCGAGCGGCTGGTTCATTGGGCGCGCGTAGCTCCCGATCGCCGCTTCATCGCACAACGCGGCGAGGACGGCGATTGGCGGGCCGTGACGTATGGGCAGGCGCTTACGCGCGTCCTTGGCCTCGCGGGATCTCTGCTCGAGCGAAATCTCTCTGCGGACTGCCCACTCGCCATCCTCTCGGACAACGAGATCGAGCACGCGTTGCTCGGGCTGGCTGCAATGCATGTTGGAATTCCTTACGTCCCGATCTCGCCAGCCTACTCGCTCGTTTCTACCGACCACGCAAAACTGCGGTACGTGATGGGGCTGCTGACGCCGGGACTCGTGTATGCCTCCTCTGAGGAGAAATTCGCCAAGGCGATCAGCGCTGCGATTCCCGCGGGCACCGAGGTCGTTTTCAAAAATACGCTCGGCCACCTGGAGACGACCCTACCCGGCCCTGCCGTAGAGGATGCGCATGCCAGCGTGCGTCCGGACACGATTGCGAAATTCCTGCTGACCTCCGGGTCGACCGGCCAGCCGAAGGCCGTCATCAATACGCAACGCATGCTCTGCTCAAACCAGCAGATGATCGCGCAAGCTCTGCCGTCGCTCCATGAGCCGGCACCCGTGCTCGTCGACTGGCTCCCCTGGAACCACACAGCCGGCGGGAACCATAACGTGGGGCTCGTGCTCAACAACGGCGGCACGCTGTATATCGACGAAGGCAAGCCTGTTCCGGCCTTGATCGAACGCACGGTGCGCAACCTGCGGGAAGTGGCTCCAACGATCTATTTCAACGTTCCGCGAGGCTACGAAGCCCTGCTGCCTTACTTCCGGAGTGACGAGGCGCTGCGCAGGAATTTCTTCAGCCGGCTCACTTTGCTGCAATACGCAGGGGCGGTGCTGCCCCAGCCCATCTGGAAAGCGTATGAGGAGCTAGCGCTCGAGACCTGCGGCGAGCGCGTGTTGTGGATCACCGGGTACGGCTCGACCGAAACCGCGCCATTCGCGATGTGCACGAACCGGGGCGCCGCCCGCGCCGGCACCGTCGGCCTTCCCGTGGACGGCCTGGAGATGAAACTCGCACCCGCGCTCGACAAGCTGGAGGCGCGCTTTCGCGGGCCGAACATCACGCCGGGATACTGGCGCCAGGATGCGTTGACCAAGGAGGCGTTCGACGAGGAAGGCTACTTCCGCTCGGGCGACGCCATGCGTTTTGCCGACCCCGCCGACCCGCAGCAGGGCCTGCAGTTCGACGGAAGAACGGCCGAGGACTTCAAGCTGACGACCGGGACGTGGGTGAGCGTTGGGATCCTGCGGGCGAAGATCGTTGCGACCGGTTCGCCCTATGTGCAGGACGCCGTGATCGCCGGGCACGACCGGGACGAAGTCGGCGCATTGATCTTCCCGAACGTGGAAGCCTGTAAGGCGCTCGACCGGGAAAAGCTGCGCGCGTTCCTGCAGGGCCTGCTGGAGCGGCTCGCCATAGACAATTCTGGAAGCTCGACCCTGGTTACGCGGCTGATGATTCTCGAAACGCCGCCCTCGCTCGACTCAGGCGAGATCACGGACAAGGGGTCGATCAACCAGCGCGCGGTGCTCGAGGCGCGGGCGGCGATGGTTGAAGCCCTCTACGGGGAGGAACCCGAAGTGCTTGTCCGGCGCACCGGAAAGCAGCCTCCGGTCGCTTAAAATAGCGTCCGGGGAAGCGTGGCCGAGTGGTTGAAGGCACCAGTCTTGAAAACTGGCGATCCCGCAAGGGGTTCGTGAGTTCGAATCTCACCGCTTCCGCCAGTCCTGCTGCTCCGCGGCCCCCTTCCTTGCCTTGCAATTTCAAATGGCGGCCCCATTTCGGCCCTGAGGCACGCCATTGCGAAGCGTAATACCTCGATCGGCAAAGATGTCGGCTTGAAACTTCCCTAGGGTTTGGTAGTCTTAGCACAGGGCGCGTCTTGCGCTCACATAGAAAGTCCCACAGGAGGGAAACATGCAACCCGAACTCAGACCGGTTCCGAATAACGACAGTGCATTCGGCCGCGAAGTGCCCCGCTACGCGCCCGGCGACCGGGTAGTCGACACGGCCGACTCGCAGAAGGTCCTGCGCAATACCTACCTGCTGCTTGCGCTCACCATGGTCCCGACGATCATCGGCGCCTACGTAGGCATGGCCACGGTCGGGCTGGTGATGCAGCACCCGATCATCATTTCGCTGGTCATGCTCGCGGGCGTCATCGGTCTTCAGTTCGCGATCGCCGCCAACCGCGACAGCGGCCTGGGCGTCGCCCTGCTCCTCCTGATGACCGGCCTGCTGGGCTGGTGGCTGGGGCCGATCCTGACCGTGGCGCTGGCACTCAAGAACGGCCCCGCGCTGGTCGGCTATGCGGCCGGCGGGACGGGACTGGTGATGGCAGTCATGGCGACGATCGCGACGACCACGAAGCGCGATTTCAGCTTCATGGGGAAGTTCCTCTTCGTCGGCATGATCGTGCTGATGATTGCGATGGTCGCAAACATGTTCCTGCAGATCCCGGCGCTCGCGCTGACGATCTCCTCGGCCGTGATCGTGGTGTTCTCGCTCTTCCTGCTGCATGACCTCTCGCGGATCGTGACGGGCGGCGAAACCAACTACGTGATGGCGACCACGGGCGTCTACATGAGCCTGTTCAACATCTTCGTGAACCTGCTCTCGCTCCTAATGGCGCTTACGGGCGAGAAAGACTGACCGCCTGAAGCTCCCAAAAAAGGCGCCTTCGGGCGCCTTTTTTTATTGCCCTCTTTCCTGCTATATATAGCGAAACAATAATACGAATTGGCAGGAGAGCCGCCCGGAAACTTACTCTACCGAAATGAAAGTCGTGAAATTCTGTTATCCGCGCTCGAACAGCGCCATCGACTCCACATGCGTCGTGTGCGGAAACATGTTGACCACGCCGGCCGCTTCCAGTCGAAAGCCCTTGGTGTGGACCAGCATCCCGGCGTCCCGCGCGAGCGTGGCCGAATCACAGGACACGTAGACGATCCGCCGGGGCCAGGCGTCCGGAAGCGCCTTGATCAATTCCACGGCTCCCGTGCGAGGCGGGTCGATCAGGATCTTGTCGAAAGCGCCCCAGCGGCCGACGCTGTGCTCGTCGACCTCGAACAGGTTGGCGCACTCGAAGCTCGTGCGTGACGCCAACCCATTGTCTTCAGCATTGCGCCGCGCACGCTCGACAAGCTCGGCCGCCCCTTCCACGCCGACGACTGTCGCGCCGCGCGCAGCCAGCGGCAGCGAGAAATTCCCGACGCCGCAGAAAAGGTCGGCCACCCTTTCCCCCGGCTGCGGATCGAGCATGCGCACCGCGCGCCGCACCAGGATGCGGTTGACGCCATGGTTGACCTGCGTGAAGTCGGTGGGCCTGAAGGCAATGCGCACGCCGAACTCGGGCAGCGCGTAGTCGAGATCCGGCATCGACAGCGGGTGGAAAGGCGCGGCAGTCGCCGGCCCCTTCGGCTGGAGCCAAAACCACACGCCGTGCGCGTCGGCGAACGCGCGCAGCTTGGCGGCATCGGCTTCCGATACCGGCTCCAGGTTGCGAAGCACGAGGACGTCGACCTTGTCGCCTACGGCAATCTCGATCTGCGGGAGCTTGTCGTGCATCTCGAGCGACGTCACAAGGGCGCGCAGGGGCAGGATCAGGGAAGACAACCGGGGCGGGAGGTTCTCGCACCCGCGCATGTCGGCAACGTAGCTGGACTTTCGCTCATGAAAACCCACGAGTGCACCGCGCGGAAGCGGCATGCCGCGAACCGTCAACCGGGCCCGGTGCCGGTAGCCCCACTCGGCCCCATAGACGATCGGCAGCAGGGTTCCCGCCTGCACCTTGCCGATGCGTTGCAAGGAATCTTCCAGCCATCGCTGCTTAGCCGCCATCTGAACGCGCGAGTCGGCATGTTGTGTCGCACAACCGCCGCAATCGCCGAAATGCGGGCAGCGCGGCTCGCGCCGTCCGGCGCTAGCCTGCAGCACCCGCACGGTACTGGCCTGGTCGAAGGAGCTGCCGCGCCTGGAAATCCGGGCTTCGACGCGCTCACACGGCAGCGCGCCTTCCACGAAGACGACCTTGCCCTCATCGCGTGCGATGCCGCGTCCTTCGGAGTCGAGCGACTCGATCGAAAAAGTGCGCAACGGCTCGGGCGGTGAGTCGGAGCGCTGGTGGGCAGACGCAGGCCGCTTGAACCGCCTCTTAGACATTCAGCAGCGGGTCTTTCCAGCGCTCGAGAAATTCGGCCCAGTGCGGCTGGCCGAGCTTCTCGAGCGCTGCCCGCAGGACGCCGCATTCACGCCTGAACTCGTCGAGCCCCGTCGTGCCGCGCAGGAGCTGGTAGCGCAGGTACAGCAGGTACGTGTTGGCCGTGTCGACCTCACAGTAGCTTCGGATGCGCTCCATGCCGCCGTCCCGGAACGTGTCCCAGACAGCCGAGCCGTGAAGCCCGATCTTGCCCGGCAGGCCGCACAGTTGCGCCATCTCGTCGAGCGGGGTGTTGTTTCTCGGCTGGTACATCGCGAGGACATCCATGAGGTCCAGGTGCCGCGTGTGATACCGGCTGGTGTAGTTGTTGTAGCGGAAATCGCGGTTCTCGTCCCCCGCTTCCCAGAACTGGCCGGCATTGAGTCCATGGAGGAGCGCTCGGTAATTCAGCACCGGCAGGTCGAAGCCGCCGCCATTCCAGGACACCAGCTGCGGGGTGTAGCGCTCGATGCCTTCGTAGAAGCGCTGGATGAGCGCGTTCTCGGCGTCGCCCGGCTGCCCGAGCGACCACACGCGCACACCGTCCTGGTCGCGCATCACGCACGCAATTGCGGCCACTCGTTGCAGGTGCGGCTGGAGGAAATCGTGGCCGGACACGGCGCGCCGCTTCTGGAACGCGACTTCCGCGACCTCCTGGTCGGTCAGGGACTCGGGCAGTTCGTAGAGCCGCCGGATGCCCGGGCAATCGGGCACCGTTTCGATGTCGAAGGCGAGGATGGGCGTCACGCCGCGCGCCCGTTCAATCCGGGAAGACGCCGGTGGAGAGATAACGGTCGCCTCGGTCGCACACGACCGAAACGATGACTGCGTTCCTGACTTCGGACGAAATTCGGAGGGCCACGCACAAGGCGCCGCCCGAGGACACGCCGGCGAAGATGCCCTCTTCTTTCGCCAGGCGCCTGGTCATTTCCTCTGCGTCGCCTTGGCCGACGTACTCGAGACGATCGACGCGTGCCTTGTCGTAGATCTTCGGCAGGTACGCTTCGGGCCATTTACGGATCCCGGCAATCTGCGAGCCCTCCTCGGGCTGGCAGCCGACGATCGCGATCTTCGGGTTCTTCTCCTTGAGAAAGCGCGACACGCCCATGATCGTGCCTGTGGTGCCCATGCTCGAGACGAAGTGGGAGACTTTTCCGCCCGTATCGCGCCAGATCTCGGGACCCGTGCCTTCGTAATGCGCGACCGGGTTGTCCGGGTTGGCGAACTGGTCGAGCATCACGCCCTTGCCTTCGGCCACCATGCGCTCGGCGAGGTCGCGCGCCGTCTCCATCCCTCCAGATTTGGGCGTCAGCACGAGCTCGGCGCCAAACGCACGCATGCTCTGGCGGCGCTCGAGCGACTGGTTCTCCGGCATGATCAGCACCATCCGGTAGCCGCGCATCGCGGCCACCATCGCCAGGGCAATGCCGGTATTGCCGCTCGTAGCTTCGATGAGCGTGTCGCCGGGCTTGATGCGCCCGCTATTTTCGGCCCGCACGATCATGGACAGCGCCGGGCGATCCTTTACCGAGCCGGCTGGGTTGTCGCCCTCCAGCTTGGCGAGGATCACATTGCCGCTTGCATCGTTGGCCGGCCCAGGGATGCGCTTAAGCCGCACCAGCGGCGTGTTGCCGACCGCGTCTTCGAGTGTCCGATAGCCAATGTCAGCCATGTGTCGGTGCCGCCGCAGGTGAGCGTGCGGCAATCAGTCCTTTGACGTATTCATCCACGCCCTGCTCGACCGGCCGGAATTCGCCCGCGTAGCCCGCGGCCCGCAATGCTGCGAGGTCGGCTTGGGTATAGCTCTGGTATTTGCCCACGAGGGCCGGCGGGAAGGCAATGTATTCGATCGCGCCGGCGGCCACGAGTTCGGCTAGCGCCAGCCGGCCTTCGCCGCGCGACTCGCGCACGCCATTTGCGACGGCCACGGCGACGTCGTTGAAAGTCTGCGCACGTCCCGTCCCGCAGTTGTAGACGCCCGAAACCGCCTGGTGCTCGAGGAACCAGAGGTTGGCATTGACGACGTCGTCCACGTGCACGAAGTCACGCTGCTGTCCGCCATTGGCATAACCCGCGCTGCCCTCGAAGAGCTTCACCTTGCCGCTTTCCAGGAATTGGTTGAACGCGTGCCAGGCAACGGAGGCCATGCGGCCCTTGTGGGCTTCATTCGGGCCGTAAACGTTGAAATAACGAAAGCCGGCGATTTGCCCGGTGCGCTCCGGCAACCGGGCGCGCACACATTGGTCGAACAGGAACTTGGAGTAGCCGTAGACGTTGAGCGGCGCTTCGTACCGGCGCTCCTCGCGGAACACTGGTCCTGCACCGTAGACGGCTGCGGAGGACGCATACAGGAAGGGGATCTCCTCCTCCTGGCACCAGTCGAGCAGGCGCCGGGAGTACCGGTAATTGTTCTCCATCATGTAACGGCCATCGGTTTCCATCGTGTCCGAGCAGGCCCCCTGGTGGAGTACTGCTTCGATCGATCCGTCGAAGTCGCCCCGCGCGATGCGCTCGAGGAAATCGCGCTTGTCGAGGTAGTCATCGATCTCGCCGGTGGCGAGGTTAGTGAACTTGGCCGAGTTCTCGAGGTTGTCGACAGCGATGATCCCCGAGGCGCCTTCGCGATTCAGGCCGGCAACGAGGCGCGATCCGATAAAGCCGGCCGCGCCGGTGACGATGATGTTCATGGGCCGTTATCCGAAAAGTTCGTCGAGCGTCACGACCGCGGTCCCGAGCTTGCCGACGACGATCCCTGCGGCGCGGTTGGCGATGCGGACTGCTTCGTCGAGCGGGGCGCCGGCAGCGAGCATCACTGCGAGCGCCGCAATCACGGTGTCCCCTGCGCCGCTGACATCGTATACCTCGCGTGCCTGGGCCGGCACGTGCATGGTGCCTTGCTCACCGAACAGGGTCATGCCCTGCTCGCTCCGGGTCAGGAGCACCGCGTCGAGGCCGAGATCCGTGCGCAGGTTCTGCACGCGCGCGGCGAGGTCCGCTTCGTTCGACCACGAGCCGACGACTTCCCTGAGTTCCCCCAGGTTCGGCGTCAGGATATTGGCGCCACGATAACGGGCATAGTCGTCGCCCTTGGGGTCGACCAGCACGCGCTTACCAGCCTCCCGGGCCCGGTCGATCATCTTGGCGATATGGGCGAGGCCGCCTTTGCCGTAGTCAGACAAGATCACCACGTCGCAATCAGGCAATGACGTTTCATATTCGGCGAGCTTCGAGGCGAGGACTTCGCTCGAAGGCGGCGTCTCGAAATCGATGCGCAGCAATTGCTGCTGGCGGCCGATCACGCGCAGCTTCACCGTCGTAGGCATCGAGGTGTCGCAGTGCAGGTTGGCGGTTACGCCTGCGGCCTGCACGAGTTCGCAAAGCCGAGTGCCGGCCTCATCCCCGCCGATGACCGAAAGGAGCTGCGCCTTCGCGCCAAGCGATACGCAGTTGCGCGCCACGTTGGCCGCACCGCCGGGGCGTTCCTCCACACGGGTGACGCGGACTACCGGCACTGGCGCCTCGGGCGAAATGCGCGCAACGTCGCCGAACCAATACCGGTCCAGCATCACGTCGCCGGCCACCAGGACGCGGGCGCCAGCGGTCGTGAAAGGTCCGGTACCTGCTTTGCTCATTGCGACGCGGTGACCTTTTTTGCGAATCCCTTTGCCGGCGTTCTACCGATCGGGAAATACTCGATGCCCAGGCGCTCGAGGGCAGCCGGGTCATAGAGGTTACGTCCATCGAAGATCGCGGCCGTCTTGAGTCGCGATTTGACCGCCTCGAAATCCGGGCTGCGAAATTCCTGCCATTCGGTGACGACGCACAACGCGTCGCAATCTTCCAGCGCGGCGACGGCGGTATCCACCAGCGCCACCCTGCGCTCCCCTGCATAGATTTTTTCCGCTTCGTGCCGGGCGACTGGGTCATAGGCGCGTACTTCCGCCCCGGCGCCGAGCAAGGCGGAGATGAGCACCGTGCTCGACGCTTCGCGCATGTCATCGGTATTCGCCTTGAACGCAAGACCCCAGACGGCGAAGCGGCGTCCCCCAAGGTTGGCCCCGAAGCGCTTCATGACCTTGCCCGCGAGCACGCCTTTTTGCGCTTCGTTGACCGAATCGACCGCAGCCAGCAGCCTGAGCGGGTGACCTGCATCCTCGGCCGTGCGTTGGAGCGCCTTCACGTCCTTGGGAAAGCATGACCCGCCGAACCCCGCGCCCGCATAAAGGAAGTGGTAGCCGATCCTCGGGTCGGACCCGATGCCGCGCCTGACTTCCTCGATATCCGCACCGATGCGCTCGGCAAGGTTGGCCAGGTCGTTCATGAATGAGATGCGCGTGGCGAGCATTGCGTTGGCTGCATACTTGGTCAGTTCGGCCGAACGCACAGTCATTACCATTACACGCTCATGGTTGCGCTGGAAGGGCGCATAGAGATCGCGCAACAGCGCCGTGGCGCGCTCGTCATCGCTGCCGATGACGATCCGGTCGGGGCGCATGAAGTCGTCGATTGCGGCCCCTTCCTTTAGGAACTCGGGATTGGACACGACGCTGAACGGGAGCTTCTTGCCGCGCTTATCGAGCTCTTCCTTCACGGCGATGCCCACTTCGTCGGCCGTCCCCACCGGCACGGTGGACTTGTTCACGATCACGCGATAGTCGGTCATGTGCCGTCCGATCGAGCGCGCGGCCGCCACCACGTGGGACAGGTCGGCCGAGCCGTCCTCGCCGGGCGGCGTGCCCACAGCGACGAACTGCAATTCGCCGTGCGCGACGCAGGCTGCGAGGTCGGTGGAAAAAATCAACCGGCCGGCCGCACGGTTTCGCGCCACCACCGCCTCCAGGCCGGGTTCGAAGATCGGCAGGCCGCCCGCATTGAGCGTCGCGATCTTCGCCGCATCGATGTCGCAGCAGAAAACGTTATTCCCCGCATCCGCGAGGCAGGCTCCGGTGACAAGCCCTACATAGCCGGTGCCGATAACGCTGACTTTCATACGTGGGCCTTCATGACGCAGTCCTCATGGTGCAAGATCGAATTCTTCCGAGCGCCGCGGCGGGTAGGTTTCCCATCCGCCGCACGCCGGGCAGTGCCAGTGGAATTGCCGCGCGCGGAAACCGCAATTGTCGCAGCGATAGCGCGCGAGCCGTCGCGCGTGGCTGTGCACAAGGTTCTTGACCAGTTCGAGGTCCCTGCGGCGGTCCGGCGAAGAGGCCCCGGCGATCTGCGCCTCGAGCAGCCGGTCCAGGCCCAGCAGCGTCGGATTCCTGCGCAGTTCATCGCGAACCAGCGTATACGCGGCTTCGGCGCCCTTCACGTCCAGGGTGTACTGGAAAACCGTATCGAGAAGGTCGAGCGACGGGAATCGCTCCAGGTGGCCGGAAAGCAGGGTCAGCCCCTCTTCCAGCCGCCCGGTCTCGCGGAAAACGTCGAGCAGCCTTTGCGCGGCAAGTGCGAGATAAGCCGGGTCCTGCGATTCGATCCTCTTCCAGTTTTCGATTGCCCGCCCGGTGTTGCCAAGGCTGCGTTCGAGGTCCCCCAACTGAAGGCTTGCGCGGACGCACTTGCGGTTTACTTCCAGCGCCGACTCAAGGTGGCGGCGGGCATCGTCGGGACGCGAGTGGGTCGCGTCAAATGCCGCAAGCTCGCAGTAGAAATGCGCGACATCGCGGGCCCGCGATTCACTGGGCGCCGACTCGATCTTGGCTGCCATGTCGATGGCTTTCTGCCATTCCTTCTCCGCCTGGTAGATTTCCAGCAGGAAGCTGCGCGCCTCGGCCGAGAGCGGGCCTTCGCGAAAGCGATTGAAGACCTCCTCCGCCCGGTCGAGGATGCCAGCCTTGAGGTAGTCCTGGCCGAGCTCGAACAGGGCCGCGAGGCGCTGGTCGGCCGAGAGGTCGGCGCGGTCGATGAGGTTCTGGTGCATGCGGATGGCGCGGTCGTATTCCCCGCGCCGCCGGAAAAGGCTGCCAAGTGCGTAGTGCAGCTCGACCGTCTCGGGGTCGACCTTCACCACCTCGATGAACGCCTCAATTGCCTTGTCGGGTTGCTCGTTCAGGAGGAAGTTCAGGCCCTTGAAGTAGGAGCGCGGCAACGCCCTGGACTCGGTCAGCAGGTGCTTGATGTCGATGCGCGCGGCAAGCCACCCGAGGCCGAAGAACAGCGGGAACCCTATCAGCCACCAGTATTCGAATTCCATCAGGCTTCGACGCGCGGGGGCGCACCGGGGTCGGCGGCGGCCTTGGCGCCCGCACGCTCCTCCTCCAGCATGCGCTTCAACTGGGAAAGCTCGCGCCGCTGGGCAAACAGCGTGGCCAGCGCGGCTGCAAGCCCCATGACGGCGCCACCGGCGAAGAATGCGAGCAGCAGGACGATCAACGGCGCCTGCCAGGCAAGCGCGAAGTAGAACCGGAGGGTGACGGGGTCGGTGTTCTTGACTGCGAAAGCGAGCAGAAAAAAGAACACGGCCAGCCGTACCGTCCAGGTGACGTAGCGCATCTCGGTTGGCGGCCGGCGCGGGCTGCGCCCGCTAGGACGCTGTCGCTGTCGCCGCTGCCTCGGCTTCGGCCTCGGCTGCATCGACCCGCTCGCGCAGCTCCTTGCCGGCCTTGAAATGGGGCACGTACTTCTCGGGCACGTGGACCTTCTCTCCCGACTTGGGATTGCGCCCCACGCGCGGCGGCCTGTAGTTCAGGCCGAAGCTGCCGAAGCCGCGGATCTCGATGCGATTGCCCTCGAGCAGCGCCTGGGTCATCGCATCGAGAATCATCTTCACCGCGTACTCGGCGTCCTTCGCCACCAGCTGCGGGTAGCGCTGCGCCAGCCGAGCAATCAGTTCGGACTTGGTCATGGCCGGACTTCCCCTTTGTCGCCTGACGTGTGCTTCGTGCTCCCCGCGTCGCCGTTACTGCTGCGGCGGGCTGTTCTTGTCGAGCTTCGCACGCAGCAGCGCTCCAAGGTTCGTGCTGCCTGCTGCGCTGGCGGCGCTTTCGCTGCGCAGCGACTTCATTACCTCGGTCTCGTCGGCCATGTCCTTGGCTTTCACCGACAGGTTGATCGAGCGGTTCTTGCGATCCACGTTAATGATCATGGTCTGGACGCTGTCGCCTTCCTTCAGCACCTTCGACAGGTCTTCGATGCGGTCGCGGGAGAATTCGGAAGCGCGCAGGTACCCCTCGATGTCCCCGCCCAGCGAGATCACGGCACCCTTGGCATCGACCGATTTCACGGTGCCGTCGAGGATCGTGTTCTTCTCGTTGCTCGCGATGAAGTTGGTGAACGGGTCGCCTTCCATCTGCTTGATGCCCAGCGAAATGCGCTCGCGCTCCACGTCGATGGCCAGCACCAGCGCCTCGATCTCGTCGCCCTTCTTGAAGTTGCGAACAGCCTCTTCGCCCTGCAGCGACCAGGAGAGGTCGGACAGGTGCACCAGGCCGTCGATGCCGCCCGGGAGGCCGATGAACACGCCGAAGTCGGTGATCGACTTGATCTGGCCCTTCACCTTGTCGCCCTTCTTGAAATCGCGAGCGAAGTCATCCCACGGGTTCGGCATGCACTGCTTCATGCCGAGCGAAATCCTGCGACGGTCCTCGTCGATCTCGAGGATCATGACCTCGACCTCGTCGCCGACCTGCACGACCTTGGACGGATGCACGTTCTTGTTGGTCCAGTCCATCTCGGACACGTGAACCAGGCCCTCGATGCCGGACTCGACCTCGACGAACGCGCCGTAGTCGGTGAGGTTCGTGACCTTGCCGAAGAGACGCGTGCCTTGCGGGTAGCGACGCGAAATGCCTACCCACGGATCTTCGCCAAGCTGCTTGAGGCCGAGCGAGACACGGTTTTTCTCGGTGTCGAACTTGAGCACTTTGGCGGTGACTTCGTCACCCACGGCAAGCACTTCCGACGGGTGCTTCACGCGACGCCATGCGAGGTCGGTGATGTGCAAGAGGCCGTCGATGCCGCCGAGGTCCACGAACGCGCCGTAGTCGGTGATGTTCTTGACGATACCCTTGACGGTCGCGCCTTCGGACAGGGTCGAGAGCAACTGCTCGCGCTCTGCACCCGCGGTCTCCTCGAGCACTGCACGACGCGAAACCACCACGTTGTTGCGCTTGCGGTCGAGCTTGATGACCTTGAATAGCATGGTCTTGCCCTCGAACGGCGTCGTGTCCTTGACCGGGCGCAGGTCGACGAGCGACCCGGGCAGGAAGGCGCGAATGCCGTTTGCCATGACGGTCAGGCCGCCCTTGACCTTGCCGGTGATCGTGCCCTCGATCTTTGCGCCTTCCTCAAGCGCTTTCTCCAGGTCCATCCACGCTGCGAGACGCTTGGCCTTGTCGCGGGAAAGGCGCGTTTCGCCGAAGCCGTCTTCGAGCGCTTCGATCGAGACGCTGACGAAATCGCCGATTTTGACGTCGAGGACGCCCGCGTCGCTGCGGAACTCTTCGAGCGGGATATGGCTCTCTGACTTGAGCCCGGCGTTGACCGTGACGAAGTTATGGTCGACCGCAACGACTTCGGCGGTGATGACCTCGCCGATGCGCATTTCCTTGCGCGATAGGCTTTCTTCGAAGAGTGCGGCGAACGATTCGGGGTCGTGGGGGGGCGTAACGGGGGTAGCGACTGCGGAGGACAGACTGGACATGTAAAAGGGACCTGTTTGGGCCGCCTGCGACCTCCTTCCGGGAGGGACCGCCAAGCGGGCTAGGTTACAAAAAAGGGCGCTGCCGCCAACCGGCCGCCTCGCCCGCCTTTCGAACCGGATTACCCGTTACTAATTCTTTTAATTCAACGGTCTGGCTTCGATTCTAGTTTTTCCCGCGCCCAGTGCACGACCTGTGCAATCACCTGGTTGACCGGCTGGTCCGACGAATCGAGCACTAAAGCGTCGGGTGCCGGTGCGAGCGGAGCTACCGCTCGGTTCGCGTCGCGCTCATCGCGCGCTGCGAGGTCCCGGGAAAGGGACGCGAGATTAGCACGTATTCCTTTGTCATTCAACTGTTTATAACGGCGTTCGGCCCGTACCCCGACGCTTGCGGTGAGGAACACTTTGAGTGCCGCATCGGGAAAGACCACCGTCCCCATGTCCCTGCCATCGGCCACCAGGCCCGGGGGCTGCCTGAAGCCCCTCTGGCGCTCGAGCAGCGCGGATCGGACGTCCGGCAGGCTTGCGATGTCGGATGCGCGATTGCCCATGGCCTCACTGCGCAGGGCCTCGGCAACGTCCTCCCCAGCGAGAAGGACTTGATCGCCCGTAAAGGTGACATCGAGTCCCGAGGCGACCTTTGCAAGCTCGTTCTCTTCCAAGCCCATCCCGGCACGCGACGACACCAGGGCGACGAGCCGATACAGGGCGCCGCTTTCAAGATAGTGGAACCCGAGGGCTTCGGCGACCCGGCTTGCCACCGTTCCTTTACCGGAGGCGGACGGCCCGTCGATGGCGATAACCGGCGAAGCGTTCTTCATTTGCGGCTTGTGAGGCCGGCAAGGACCTTGAAGTAATCGGGAAATGTCTTTGCTACGCAATTCGGATCAACGATGCGGATTGGCACGCCGCCGAGCGCCGCCAGAGAGAAGCACATGGCCATGCGATGGTCGTCGTATGTGTCGATCGTGGCGGCGAGAAAGCGCTCGGGCGGCTTTATCCGCAGGAAATCAGGCCCCTCCTCTACCTGCGCGCCCACTTTCCGAAGTTCGATAGCCATGGCGGCCAGCCGGTCGGTCTCCTTCACTCGCCAGCTCGCGATGTTCCTCAAGGTGCTCGGCCCGTCGGCAAAGAGTGCCATGATCGCCGCAGTCATCGCCGCGTCGGGTATGTGGTTAAAGTCCCCGTCGATCGCCTTGAGGCGGCCGGCCCCGCGGACTTCCACCCAATTCGCGCCCGTGGCAATAGTTGCCCCCATGCGCTCGATCACCTCGATGAACCGGACGTCACCCTGGATGCTTTCGCTTCCGATCCCCTCCACTTTCACGGGACCGCCCGAAATTGCGCCTGCGGCGAGAAAGTAGGAGGCCGAAGAGGCATCGCCCTCCACGTGGATCTCACGCGGGCTGGAATAGCCAATGCCGCCTGGGACGCGAAACGTCTCCCAGCCGTCGCGCGTCACTTCGATGCCGAAGCGGCGCATGAGGTTCAGCGTGATCTCCACGTAAGGTTTCGAGATCAGGTCCCCCTCGACGATGATGGTGGAATCCTCCGCAGCCAGCGGCAACGCCATCAGCAGTGCAGTGAGGAATTGCGAGGACACATCGCCGCGAACCCGAACAGGGTTCTCCGCGTTGATTTCGCTTTTATGCAGGAAGAGCGGTGGATAGCCCTCTGTCCCAAGATAGTCGATCCGAGCGCCGATGCCGCGGAGGGCGGACACCAGATCTGCGATTGGACGCTCGTGCATGCGAGCGACCCCCGACAACTTGTACTCGCCTCCGATCAGCGCAAGCACTGCGGTCAACGGCCTGAACGCAGTCCCGGCGTTGCCAAGCAAAAGATCGGCGCTCCTCACTGGAATCCGGCCGGCGCAGCCCGCCACCTCGACCTCCCGGGAACTTCCCCGCTCGGCATGAATGCCTAGAGCTCCCAGGGCCTTGAGCATGACGGAGGTGTCGTCCGCTTCCAACACGTCATGAATGACCGTCTTCCCCGATGCCATCGCGGACAGGAGCAGGACCCGGTTGGAGATGCTTTTCGAGCCCGGCATTTTGACTGTTCCGGACACGCGCAAGATCGGCTGCAGGTCGAGATACTCCATGCCCGGTCAGCGGTCGAATTCGCCGGCCAGCCAGCGGTTGCGCGCATCGCGGGCCTCGCCGAAAACTTCTTCAAGCGCGGCGCCGTCTCCGGTCATAAGCGGGATACGCATCGCTTGAAGCTTATCGACGTAGCGATCGAGCTCCGCAACCAGGGCCTCGCGATTGGCGACGCAGATATCGCGCCACATCTCGGGATGGCTCGACGCGATTCGCGTGAAATCGCGGAAGCCGCCCGCCGCATATCCGAAAAGCTGCTCCTGGTTCGCCCGCCCTGCATATTCATGGACGAGCGCATAGGCCAGGAAGTGCGGCAGGTGACTCACCGCGGCGAACACGGCATCGTGCTCAGCGGGGGTCATCCTCGAAATCCGCGCACCGCATGCTTCCCATGCAATGGCAGCCAGCTCGACCAGTTGCGGGCTGTTCTCTTCTAAAGGGGCGAGCACTACGCGCTTTTTGTGGAACAGGTCCGCCTTGGCCGCCGCGGCGCCGCTGTGCTCGGCGCCGGCAATGGGATGGGCCGGCACGAATTGGCTTATGCGATTACCCAATGCGGCCCGCGCAGCCGCCACAACGTCCTGCTTGGTGCTGCCAGCATCCATCACGAGCGCCGAAGGGGACAGATTCGACACGATGCGCGCGAAAAGCTGCTCGAACTGCGCGACGGGCGTGGCAACGAGCACCAGGTCGGCGCCGCGGACGGCCTCAGCCGCGTCCGCTTCGACGATGTCGATGATGCCGCGTTCGCTCGCAACGCGCATATTATCCGGATTGCGCCCAACCCCCACCACGCTCGAACAGCGGCCCGCCGCTTTAAGGCCTAGTGCGAACGACCCGCCGATGAGTCCGACGCCGATGACCGCGACGCGCTCGAAGCGAATCGTGCTCGCCGATGGCGTTGCCCCGGTCACTCCCGGAGGCTCGCGGCCAGCGCCGTGAGGAAGCGCTCGTTCTCCTCGGGTGTGCCGATGGAAACACGCAGGTGCTCGGGCAGTTCGTATCCGGTCACGGGCCGAACGATGACACCCCGCTTGAGCAGGCGCTTGAAGACTTCGTTGGCCTTGCCTACGCGAACGGCGATAAAGTTGCCGAACGACGGGATGTACTCGAGACCCAGCGACGTGACACCCTCCTCGATCCTTTTCATGCCGGCCCGGTTTTCCGCATAGCTCCTGGCAACGAACTCCATGTCGTCCAGGGCCGCCGTCGCAGCCGTGAGGGCAATGCTGTTTACGTTGAAGGGCTGGCGCACGCGATTCATGAGATCGGCCACTGCAGGATTTGCCATGGCGTAGCCGACGCGCAGCCCGGCCAACCCATATGCTTTCGAGAAGGTGCGGGTCACAACGAGATTGGCGTGGCGCTTCACCCATTTTGCGGTATCGACACGCAGTTCCGGTGGCAGGTACTCGTTGTAAGCCTCGTCGAGCACGACGATACACCCGGGGACCGCTTTGATGAACGCGGAAATGTGGTCGTACGGCACGAACGTGCCCGTTGGATTGTTCGGGTTCGCGATGAACACGACGCGCGTATCGCCCGCAACCGCCGCTGCCATCGCTTCGAGGTCATGGCCATAGGACTTTGCAGGGACGCTGATGCCACGCGCCCCGCGGGCCTGCGTTGCGAGCGGATAGACCGCAAACGAGTGCTGCGAATAAACGGCGGAGCTTCCGACGCCGAGGAATGCGAGCGCGACCAGCTCGAGCACGTCGTTCGAGCCGTTGCCCAGCACGATCGACTCCATGCCGACGCCGTAGCGGCGGGATAAGGCATTCTTCAACTCGAAGCCGTTGCCATCGGGGTACCGCGCAAGGTCTCCTAGCGCCGCTTCGATCGCTGCGCGAGTGCGGGGACCGATGCCATGCGGGTTTTCGTTCGAGGCGAGCTTGACGATGCTCTTTTCCTCAATGCCCAGCTCGCGCGCAAGCTCGGAAGTAGGCTTTCCGGGCTGGTATGGCGCGATGGCGCGCACCCAGTCGGGCGAAAGCTCGCAAAGGTCTTTTGTGGAAACGCTTTTGGGCAAGGGCGCATTCATAGGGCGGTCACTCACTGGAGGGCTGCCGGATACGATCCGAGTACTTTAAGGAAGGGGGCCTTCTTCTCGAGCTCGGCCAGGGCGTTTGCGACGCGATTGTCGTCGCGATGGCCTTCCACATCGATGAAGAAGAGGTATTCCCATAACGCGCTTTTGGCGGCGCGCGACGGGCGCGATTCGATTCTCGACATGCTCACACTGTTCGCCGCGAGGGGTGAAAGAAGCGCGTGAACGGCACCGGGCTTGTTGTCCGCCGACATGACCAGGGAAGTGCGGTCACGGCCGGTGGCAGTCGTGCCGATCTTGCCCAGCACGAGGAATCGCGTCGTGTTATTCGGGTCATCCTCGATCGAACGAGCAAGGATGGAGAGGCCGAACCGCTCGCTTGCCATTTGGCCTGCTATCGCTGCGGCACCCTCCTCCTCGGCTGCCCTTCGGGCGGCGTCCGCATTCGAGACTACCTGCACGCGCTCGGCGTTAGGCATGTTCTGGTTGAGCCAGGCATGGCACTGGGCAAGCGACTGTGCGTGGGAATACACCCGCTTGACCGATGCAAGCCCGCCGGCCGGCAGCCCGCCTTCCTTCATCATGAGGTTCTGCTGGACTCGCAGTTCTATTTCGGCGCAGATCCGCAGCGGTGTGGACACCAGCAGGTCGAGCGTGCGACCGACTGCTCCTTCCGTCGAGTTTTCGACCGGCACGACTGCGAAGTCGGCGTCACCGGATTCTGCCCGCCGGAACACCTCATCTATGGAAGCGAGCGGTATCGCATCGACCGCCCTGCCGAAGTGCTTTTGCACAGCCTGCTCGCTGAACGTGCCTTGCGGGCCAAGATAGCCCGCGCGCAACGACTGTTCCATTGCGCGGCAGGCAGAAATCACCTCGCGGAAAATGGCTGAGATCCGCTCCGGTGCGAGCGGCCCCTGATTCGATTCGGTCATCCGGCGGAGGATCTCCGCCTCTCGCTCGGGCCGATAAGCCGGTGCGCCCTGCTTGAGTTCACCCACGCTGCGCGCAAGCGCCGCCCGCCGATTCACGATGGACAGCAGTTCGCTGTCGATCTGGTCGATCTCGCCACGCAGTTTCTTGATGTCCTCGCTCATGCTCAGCCTTGCCGCTTCTCGAAGTCGCGCATGTAGTCGGCCAGCGCCCGCACGCCTTCGATCGGCATCGCGTTGTAGATTGATGCCCGGATGCCGCCCAAGAGCCGATGGCCCTTCAACTGGATCATGCCGCGCTCCTCCGCGCCTTTCAGGAAAGCTGCATCGAGCTTGTCGTCCGCGAGCCTGAAAGGGATGTTCATGAGCGACCTGTCTTCCTGCGCAACGGGACTGGCGTAAAAGGAGCTTGCGTCGATCACATCGTAGACCAGCTTGGCTTTCGCCATATTGCGCTGTTTCATTGCAGGAAGGCCGCCGAGCTGCTTGAGCCATTTGAACACCAGGCCGGCCATGTAAATGCCGTAGGTGGCCGGCGTATTGAGCATGGATCCCGCGTCGGCCTGCAGCTTGTAATCGAGAACGCTCGGCGTTTCCTTTTGCGCTTGCCCCAGCAAGTCTTCGCGGACGATGACGATCGTCAGGCCCGCCGGGCCGATATTTTTCTGCGCCCCTGCATAGACGAGGCCGAATTTCGTCACGTCGAGCGGCCCCGAGAGGATGTGCGAAGACGCATCGGCCACCAGCGGAATGTCCGCGGTTTCCGGAACCCAATGGAACTCCACCCCGCCGATGGTTTCATTCGAGCAGTAGTGGACGTACGCCGCGTCCGGGCGGATGCGCCAGTTTTCCCGGGCAGGCGCGTAAGTGAACCCACGGTCTTCGGAACTGGCGGCCACATGCGTATCGCAAAAGGCCTTCGCCTCTCCAAGCGCTTTCTTAGACCATTCGCCGGTGACTACGAAATCCGCTTTGCGCCGCCCGCGCAGAAGGTTGAGCGGCACGGCGGCGAACTGGAGTGTTGCTCCCCCAGGCAGGAACAGGACCTTGTAGCTGGCTGGAATCGACAGCAGTTCCCTCAGGTCTTTTTCGGTTTCCGCCGCGATGCCCATGAATTGCGGCCCGCGATGGCTCATTTCCATGACCGACATCCCCGAACCGTGCCAGTCGAGCATCTCGTCGCCCGCCCGCGCGAGCACTTCCTGGGGCAGGACGGCAGGTCCGGCGCTGAAGTTCCAGATCCGGCTCATTGCCCCTGGTCCGGGCCCTGCCCGTCGGTTGGAGCGATCGTGTCGGCGCCTGCCTCGCCATTACCGTTGCCGGATTCATCGGCCGCTTCACCCGGAATCTCCACATCGCGTTCGACCACGCGCTCGAGGCCCGCGAGTTTCTCGCCTTCTCCCAGCGCGATAAGCGTCACGCCCTGCGTGGTCCTGCCCTGCTCGCGGATTTGCTCGACCTTGGTCCGGATGAGCACGCCGCGTGTCGAGATAAGCATTATTTCGTCGCTGTCATCGACGAGGATGGCGCCCACCAGGTTGCCATTGCGCTCCGATGCCTGGATCGCAATCATGCCCTGCGTGCCGCGGCCATGCCGCGTGTACTCGGCGATCGGCGTGCGCTTGCCGAAGCCGTTCTCGGTTGCGGTCAGCACCGTCTGCTCCTGGGTCTTTGCTACAAGCATGCACACGACGTGCTGCGTGCCGCTCTCGGCAAGCCGCATGCCCCGGACGCCTGTCGCCTGGCGGCCCATCGGGCGCACATCCGCCTCCTCGAAGCGCACCGCCTTGCCTGCGTCGGAGAAGAGCATGACGTCGTATGTGCCGTCCGTAAGCGCGGCGCCGATGAGGTAATCGCCCTCATCCAGCCCGACCGCGATGATCCCCGAGGGCCGCGGACGGGAGAATTCCGACAGCGGCGTTTTCTTGACCGTGCCCTGGGAGGTCGCCATGAACACGAAGTGCTGTTCGTCAAACTCCTTGACGGTCAGCACGGCTGTGATCTTCTCGCCTTCCTCGAGCGGGAAGACGTTCACGATCGGCTTGCCTCGACTGCCGCGGGTGCCCTGAGGCACCTCGAATACCTTCAGCCAGTAAAGCCGGCCGCGATTCGAGAAGCACAGGAGGTAATCGTGCGTGTGCGCGACGAAAAGCCGGTCGATGAAATCGTCCTCCTTGGTCGCGGTGGCCTGCTTGCCGCGCCCCCCGCGGCGTTGCGCGCTGTAATCGGTGAGCGGCTGCGACTTGACATAACCGCCGTGCGAGAACGTTACGACCATGTCCTGCGGCGCAATGAGATCTTCGAGCGAAATGTCTTCGGTATTGAGCTCGATCACGCTGCGCCGGGCATCGCCGAACTGCTCGCGGATCTGGCGCAGCTCGACTGCGATGATTGAAGTGATGCGCTCGGGCTTCGCGAGCATGTCGAGAAGGTCGGCTATGTTGGCCATCACTTCCTTGTACTCGGCGACGATCTTGTCCTGCTCAAGGCCCGTGAGGCGCTGAAGGCGCAGCTCGAGGATCGCCTGGGCCTGCTCGTCCGAAAGCATGTAACCGGCATCCTTGAGGCCGAAATCCGGCGCCAGGCCGTCGGGTCGGAAAGCGCTTGCCGAGGCGCGATCCAGCATGTCCCGCACGATCGCGGACGGCCAGGCCTTGGCCATGAGGCCGCGCTTGGCTTCGGCCGGCGAAGGCGCCCGCTTGATGAGCTCGATGACCTCGTCGACGTTCGAGAGCGCGACGGCCAGGCCTTCGAGGATGTGGCCGCGCTCGCGCGCCTTCCTCAGCTCGAACACCGTGCGCCGCGTGACGACCTCGCGCCTGTGCGAGATGAAGCATTCGATGAGGTCCTTGAGGTTCAGCACTTTCGGCTGGTTGTCGACCAGCGCGACCATGTTCATGCCGAACGTGTCCTGCAGCTGCGTGTGCTTGTAGAGATGATTGAGGATCACCTCCGGAAGCTCGTTCCGCTTCAGCTCGATCACCACCCGCATGCCGTCCTTGTCGGACTCGTCGCGGATGTCGGATATGCCTTCGATCTTTTTATCGCCCACGAGCTCGGCGATCCGCTCGAGCAGCGTCTTCTTGTTGACCTGGTACGGGAGCTCGTCGACGATGATGGCCTGCCGGTCCTGCTTGCCGATGTCCTCGAAATGGGTCTTCGCGCGCATGACTACACGACCGCGGCCCGTCCGGTAACCCTCACGGACCCCCGAAATTCCGTAAATGATTCCCGCAGTCGGGAAGTCCGGCGCCGGCACGATCTCGATCAGCTCGTCGATGGTAATTTCGGGTCGCGCAAGCAGAGCGAGGCACGCGTCGATTACCTCCGTCAGGTTGTGCGGAGGAATGTTGGTGGCCATGCCCACCGCGATGCCGGAAGAGCCGTTGATCAGCAGGTTCGGGATGCGCGAAGGCATCACCAGCGGCTCGTGCTCGGAGCCGTCGTAGTTCGGGCCGAAGTCGACCGTCTCCTTGTCGATGTCGACAAGGAGCTCGTGGCCGATGCGCGCCATGCGGATTTCGGTGTAACGCATGGCCGCAGCGTTGTCCCCGTCTACCGACCCGAAGTTGCCTTGTCCGTCCACGAGCATGTAGCGCAGGGAAAAATTCTGGGCCATGCGCACGATCGTGTCGTACACGGCGGTGTCGCCGTGGGGGTGGTACTTACCGATGACGTCGCCGACGATACGGGCAGATTTCTTGTAAGCGCGATTCCAGTCGTTGGACAGCTCGTACATCGCGTAAAGCACGCGACGGTGGACCGGCTTGAGGCCGTCACGCACATCGGGCAATGCGCGTCCCACGATGACGCTCATCGCGTAGTCCAGGTACGACCTTCTCATCTCCTCTTCGATGCTGATCGGGAGGGTTTCTTTTGCGAATTGATCCATGCTTGCCCGGTTGCGCGAACTGGTTGGCGCGAAATGATTTCTGCGTTTCCGGCAAGGATGCCGGAGCGCCACGAAAACGTTTCTCAGAAGACGTGGCGAAAAACACGAAATTTTAACACGCGGACCCTCGCCCGAACCGCCTAACGCGGTAAGCTTCCGGCCGGGTTTATGCAACCTTTCGGAGAGTGTGTGGAGAGCGAAGCACCGATCCTGATCAACGCGCGCTGGGTCGTCCCGGTAGAGCCGGCCGATGTCGTGCTCGAGGGCCACAGCGTTGCGGTTAGCGACGGGGCCATCGAGGCAATACTCCCCACGGCAGAAGCGCTGGAAAAGTATGCCGGCCATGCGAGAGTCGACCTTCCGGAACACGCGCTCATCCCGGGATTCGTCAATCTGCATACCCACGCCGCCATGACGCTGATGCGCGGCCTGGCCGATGACCTGCCGCTGATGCGCTGGCTCGAAGACCATATCTGGCCCGCGGAAGCAAAGCACATGTCAGCGCAATTCGTCCGCGACGGCACGGCCATCGCCTGCGCCGAAATGCTGGCGGGCGGCATCACGTGCTTCAACGACATGTATTTCTTTCCCGAGGCTGCGATCGAGGCAACCCTGGCCGCCGGCCTTCGCGCTTCGTTCGGCATGGTGGTCATCGACTTCCCGACGGCATATGCCTCGGATGCGGACGACTACCTGGCCAAGGGCCTCGCATTGCGCGACCGCTTTCGCGACCATCCGCTGCTGTCGTTCTGCCTGGCGCCGCATGCGCCGTACACCGTGTCAGACCGCACGTTCGGAAAAATTGCGACTCTGGCCGCGGAACTGGACTGCCCCATCCACTGCCATGTTCACGAAACGGCTGACGAGATTGCGCGATCGGTGAGCGAGCATGGCGTGCGGCCGCTCGAAAGGCTTCGCTCCCTCGGCATCGTCGGACCGAACCTGATCTCGGTGCACTCGGTCCACCTGACCGGCGAAGAGATCGACTTGCTCGCGAGCCAGGGCAGCTCGGTCGCCCACTGCCCGTCCTCCAACCTCAAGCTGGCAAGCGGATTCGCCCCGGTCGCGTCGCTTCTTGCCGCGGGGGTCAATGTCGGGCTGGGAACCGACGGCGCAGCGAGCAATAACCGGCTCGATGCTTTCCAGGAAATGCGCCAGGCCGCCTTGCTCGCTAAGGCTGTCGCCCGGGATGCCGAAGCGGTACCTGCGCATGCCGCCCTGAGGATGGCCACGCTCGCCGGGGCCCGGGCGCTCGGATTGGACAGACGGATCGGGTCGATCCTCCCGGGCAAGCGCGCGGACCTGGCAGCAGTGAAAATAGCCGGGCCGGGCCTTTCTCCGGTATACGACCCGGTGTCCCATCTGGTGTACTGCGCCGGCCGGGAGGACGTTACCGACGTGTGGGTGGAAGGCGGTCGAAAAATGGAGGGCAGGCTACTGAAACACTTGGATTTTGCGGCCTTGGACACCCGGGCTGGAATGTGGCAAGATATCCTCAAGAAATAACCATAATGGTTTTCGACCGAGTCGGCTTCGGTACTTCGGCATAACGAAAGAGGGGATCGCATGAACAAGAAGGCGTTGTCGCTTTTGGCAATATCAGGGATGGCACTGTCGGCCGTGTCGTTTTCGGCCGCTGCCCAGGAAACCGGCGGATACTGGACGAACCCGTCCAGCGGCCTGATCTGGAAGAACGCATACGGCCAGTGCTGGAAATCGGTCTACTTCACGCCGGCCATGGCCGTCGCGGAATGCGATCCCGACCTCATACCGAAACCGGCAGCACCTGCGCCGGCACCGTACGTTGCTCCGGCACCCGCTCCTGCGCCGGCACCCGCACCTGCTCCGAAGCCAGCGCCAGCCCCCGTCGCCGAAAAAGTGACGATGGCCGCCGACGCGCTGTTCGACTTCGACAAGTCTGTCATCAAGCCGGATGCCAAGAGCAAGCTCGACGACCTGGCCGACAAAGTGAAGCGCGTCAATCTCGAAGTCGTGATTGCGATTGGCCACACCGACTCGATCGGCAGCGATGCGTACAACCAGAAGCTGTCCGTGCGCCGCGCAGAAGCGGTCAAGGCTTACCTGGTCAGCAAAGGCGTAGAGCCGAACCGCATCTACACCGAAGGCAAGGGCGAGAAGCAGCCTGTAGCCAGCAACAAGACCAAAGAAGGCCGCGCGAAGAACCGCCGCGTGGAAATCGAAGTGATCGGCACCCGCAAGCCGTAAGCTTCAGCCGTCGAAAAAAGCCCTGCTCAGGCAGGGCTTTTTTTTTGGTAAAACACCTATGACCGAAACGCATAACGCAGACGCCGCGGAGATCGAGAAATTCAGCCAGCTGGCGCACCGCTGGTGGGATCCGCACAGCGAATTCAAGCCGCTGCACGAGATCAACCCGCTAAGGCTCGCTTGGATAGAAGAGCGTGCGCCCCTCGCAGGCCATGCGGTGCTGGACGTCGGCTGTGGTGGAGGCATCCTGACAGAAGCCATGGCGGAGAAAGGCGCCGACGTGATGGGGATCGATCTTTCGGATAAGGCGCTGAAGGTCGCAGAACTGCACTTGCTCGAAACGCGCCTGCCGGTTCGTTATGAGGCGGTGTCGGTCGAGTCGCTTGCGGAACGCATGCCAGGCATGTTCGACGTCGTCACCTGCATGGAATTACTCGAGCACGTGCCTGACCCGGCCAGCACCGTCGCCGCCTGCTCCAGGCTGCTAAAGCCGGGAGGACACGCTTTTTTTTCGACGATCAATCGCAATCCGAAGGCGTACCTGTTTGCCGTCATCGGAGCAGAATACGTGCTCCAGCTCCTGCCTAAAGGCACGCACGACTATGCACGATTCATCAAACCCTCCGAGCTCGCCATCGCATGCCGGGCGAGCGGGCTGCGCACGATCGAATACACGGGCATGAGCTACAACCCGGTTTCCATGCAGTACAGCCTTGGCCGCAATTGCGACGTCAATTACATTGTCCATTGCGCCAGGGAGCACTAGATGAAGGCAGTGCTTTTCGATTTCGACGGAACGCTGGCGGACACCGCGCCCGACCTTGGCGGTGCGCTCAACAAGATGCTGGTCGACCGCGGGCGTATGCCCTTAGCGATCGAAACCATACGGCCGCACGCCTCAAGCGGTGCGCGGGGGCTCTTGTTCGTAGGGTTCGGAATCGTGCCCGAAGATCCTTCCTACACCGCGATGCGCGACGAGTTCCTTTCGAATTACAGTTCCGCCATCTGTGTGCACACGCGACTATTTCCCGGCATCGAAGAGCTGCTGGAGAAGCTCGAGTCGCGCCCCATGGTCTGGGGGATCGTGACCAACAAGGCGGTGCGCCTGACCACCCCATTAGTGGCCCGCTTGGGCCTCACAGGGCGGGCGGGATGCGTAGTCGGGGGCGATACCACGCCTCACCTCAAGCCCCATCCTGCGTCGTTGCTGCATGCAGCCGAGGCGATCGGCATTCGCCCGTCCGAATGTTGTTATCTGGGTGACGACCTGCGGGACATCCAGGCCGCAAAGGCCGCCGGGATGTTCTCGGTCGCAGTCGAGTACGGCTATAGCGGAACGGAGAATGGGGGACCGCGGGGCTGGAATGCCGAGGCCGTCATCGGCAAGCCGCTGGACCTCTTGCAGCACCTCTAGCCAATCCCCTGAGGCTTGCAATAAGGCGCCAAAGCCCCACATGCGATAATGCTCGAACTTCAGAAGATTCCGGGGGCGACCTGGTTTCGACAGGGGTAACGAAGCAGGCAGGGCATACCGAGGACCAGTCACCTCGCAAATCCATCTGGATCATAGTAACTGCGAACGACAACTCGTACGCACTAGCCGCCTAAGAACCGGCTAGCTCTGCACCTATCTCGTCCCTGGGGTGGGCTGGGCAACCGGATGCAGAGTCATTCACAGGGAATCGGGGCGTGCCGGGCCGCTTGGCCCGCTCCTAAAAAGTAGGCGACTCGCGGGGAAAGCAGCGTGCCGGTTCGCGGCTGACCTGTTAAATCGGTAAAGAAAACAGGCTAAGTATGTAGAACTGTTTGTAGAGTGCCACTGGACGCGGGTTCGATTCCCGCCGCCTCCACCAACTCAGCGCAAGGCAGCACGAGAAAGGCCGGCAAGCCCCAAAAGGCTACCGGCCTTTTTTATTTCCCATGCCTCGCCCGCGGCCAATATGTGCCCGACCGAACGGAAGTCGACGAGCGCCGGTGGGACGATATTCCGACAAACGCCCACTATTGGGCGCATACGACATCCAGAGGGATAAACACCATGATGAAAAAAACGCTATTTGCCGCAGCTGCGCTTGCGCTTTCGCTTCCCGCGCTGGCACAGAAGGTCGAAGGCTGCTCGGTGAAGACTTGGAAGACCGCCACGACGGCCGAGCTGACGAACCTGGCAAAGATCACGAAGGAGGACGCCCAGAAGGTCGCGTTGGACACGAAAACACTTGCCGACAAGAAGGTCACCGAAACCAAGCTTGAGTCCGAAGACGGATGCCTCGTCTACCGGGTCGACGTCCTGGCCGGCGGCGACAAGACGGGATTCATGATCGATGCTGGCGACGGCAAGATCCTCCGGGAGAGGAACTCGACGCGCTTGAGCACCACAGCCACCAAGGTCAAGGAAAAGGTCCTGCCGAGCAAGTAGCAGGTCAATCGCGGAGGGCAGCAATGCCCGCCGCGATCTCCGCCGAGGCGGCGGGCCGCGCGGCGTTTTGCGGCCTTTCGGTTTCCACTCGTCTGCCTACGTAATCGCCTTTCCCCGACGTCCGGATCATGTGACGGCTCTCGTTGGGATCGTAGTCGCCCACGGCCAGGTGCGTTAGGCACCTGTTGTCCCACATGACGACGTCCTTCACGCTCCAGTAGTGGCGGTAGACGAAACGCGATGCCACCGAGTGGTCGCACAGGAACCGGATGAGCGGCTTGCTCTCGGCTTCGCTCAAACCCACGAACTGCCGTACGCGCTCGTTCACGTAAAGCGCCTTGCGCCCGGATTCGGGGTGCAGCCGAACGGCTGGGTGGATCACCGGCGGATTCAGCCGCTTATATTCCGCAGCAATCTCCGGTCCCCTCTTTTCCAGTCCCTGGATCAGGCTCGCGTCATGGATGCCTTCGAGCCCGTCGACGAACGCCTGCATCTTCGGCGACAACGTTTCATAGGCGAGATACATGTTTGCAAACATCGTGTCGCCGCCAACCGAAGGCCTTTCCAGGCAATACAACGTTGTGCCCTTGGCCGGACGGATCGTGTACGAAAGATCGGTATGCCAATTCTGGCCCGCGTTATAGGTGGGCGACGCCTTGCCGTTGGTTCGCTTGTTAGTCAGCACCATCACTTCATTGATGTCCGGATGCCGGTTGAAGGGCTGCGACGCGTAATCCTCCAGTTCGCCAAAGTGCCGGCTGAAAGCAACGAGGTCGACCGGCGTGATTTGCTGCTTCGGGAACACGAGCACCAGGTGCTTCGTCCAAGCTGCCTTGATCACGCCGAGGTCGTGATCGGAGAGCGGTTTGGACAGGTCCGCTCCGGCGATCCTTGCGCCGCACGCATACCCCAGGGGCTCGACAGTCAACATGGCTTCTCCTTAAAGAATCATTCAATCACGAAACCATTCCTGCACGTACGATATGATTTCCCATGGCACGCATCGCAATCGGCGGCTTCCAGCACGAGACGAACTGCTTCGTCGATTCGCAAACCGATTTTGCCTATTTTGCAGCGCATCGCGACCGACCGCCGCTGGTTTACGGGGCGGACGTCGTGAAAAGACTTGCCGGCAACACGTTCGCGATTGCCGGATTCATGCAGGACATGGAATCGCGGCATGACCTCGTTCCGCTCCTTTGGACAAGCGGCGGCGCCGGTGGCATGGTGACGCGCGACGCCTTCGAGCGAATAGCCGGCAGCCTCATCGGCCGACTCTCGGAGGCCTTGCCCGTGGACGCGGTCTACCTTGATCTCCATGGCGCCATGGTCACCGAGGACTTCGAGGATGGCGAAGGCGAGGTGCTGCGCAGGGTGCGGGCAGTGGTCGGCTCCGGTGTTCCGGTCATCGCCAGCTTGGACTACCACGCAAACGTCACGCCCGAGATGGTCGAATTGACTGACGGTCTCATCGCCTATCGCACCTACCCCCACGTAGATCGGATCGAAACCGGGCAATTTTCGGCGCGCGCAATGGAGGCGGTCTTGGCACGCGGCCGACCTTCAGGTCGCGCTTTGCGCAAAGCGCCCTTCCTGATCCCATTAAACGGCCAATGCACGCTCGTAGAGCCGTCCCGCAACGTCGTTGCGGGTTCGAAAGTGGCCGAAGAAGATCTGGTGAGCCTGTCTTACCTGGCCGGCTTTCCGCCTTCCGACTTGCACTGGTGCGGCCCTTCGGTCATTGCGCATGCGTGGACCCAGGAAGCGGCCGACCAGGCAGCGGATCGAATGTTGGCCGAAGTACTCGGTCACGAAGGCCAATTTGCCGAAGACATGGTCACGCCCGACGACGGCGTCGCCCGGGCGATTGCGGTATCACAAAAGTCCAACCGCCCCGTTGTCATTGCGGACACCCAGGACAATCCAGGGTGCGGCGGGACAGCCGATGCAACCGGTCTCCTGAAAGCGCTCGTCTCATCGGATGCACAAGGGGCGGTTCTGGGTTTCCTGTGCGATGCCGGAGCTGCCAGTGCGGCGCATGACGCCGGTGAAGGCGCAGAAGTGATGCTGGCGCTGGGAGGCCGATCGGGACCCCAGGGCGTCACGCCGTTCGAAGCTAAATTTCGCGTGACTGCGCTCGGGACGGGCAAGTTCGATACGCAAGGCGCTGTCTCGGGCGGGCGAAAAGTCGATGTCGGCCCGATGGCACTTCTCACCATCGGTGGCGTCAGCATTGCCGTTACCAGCAAGCGGCTCCAGGCTTACGATCAGGCCGGCTTTCGGCATTTGGGCATCGAGCCGGCCGAGCAGAAGATTCTCGCCTTGAAAAGCACCTGCCATTACCGCGCGGAGTTCGAGCCGATTGCCGAGGAAGTGATCGTCGTCCTCGCCCCGGGTTATTACCTCGCCGACCCAACGTCCTATCCGTATCGGCGGCTTCGTCCCGGCGTCAGGTTGAAGCCGCTCGGGCCGGCATTCGCAGGCCCTGCTTAACCAACGCGAGCCAGCGCGTCTTCGATGATGGAAATTGCCTCCGCCAGCGCATCGGCCACGCGATTCCGGTCGCGGATCGATTTCGTTTCGAGCATCCAGCGCTCCTCGCCCTCCTGCAGCTTGGCGAGCCGGGCGACGTCATAAAGCGCCGGGATCATCGTCGTCTGCGGCGTGTAGCCGTATGGGTCATGACCATACTTCCCGATTGCTGAACTCATCAGCGGCACAAGCAAGCGACTGATCCGTTTCATGGCCCCGTTAAGCAAGTGCGCCGCGTCTTCGCTGCCCTTGCCCGCCGTGAAGCCATCGCGCACCTTTGCCGTCGCGAGGTCGAGTTTCTCCGCCGCTTTCCCGAGGTCCCTCGCCCGAATGAGGAGCTGGTCAAGCCCCAGAGAAGGGACGGCGGACTCCAACTCCTGCAGGCGCTTGACGACCTGTGCCGCGACCGGTGCATAGGTGAAAGGCAGCACGGCTGCTGTACACAATTCCCACAGGTAAGCCGCGTAAACGCGCATATGCGGCTGCATGTACTCCCAATCGAGCTTGTCGATCGTGCACTCGATCGAGTGATGCCACCAGCCCCGCGTTGCAAGCGCTGTCGCCTTGAGTTCCATTTCAGTAAAAGCGCCCTCCCCCTGGAACATCGGGATCCCCAGGCCGATGAACGATGCGTCGCCGCTTTTTGCTACGCGCTTCCAGGAGATTTCCCGCCCGGGGAGCAATTGCTTCTCTTCAGCCTGGTGGAAAGCTTTCAGCTCGGCGTTGGAAGTCGTGTGCCAGATGGTCGTGCCGGTACAGGAAGGTTGGTCGATCTGGAGGTAAGCGCACGCGTGGTCGCGCAATTTGTCCCAAGCATGGTCCGCATACCAGGCCGAGCCTGCCATCGTGCCCGTCTCATGAGCAGTCCAGAAGCCGAACAGTAACCCGCGCCGCAACTTGTCCTCGTGCTTCTTGAAGACCCTGGCCAGTTCGATCATGCAGGCATTTCCCGCCGCATTGTCGGTCGCGGCCTCCCCCGGCCACGAGTCCTGGTGACCGCCGACCATGATGAAATCGCCTGCCTCAGGGCTGTTGGTTGCCGGCAGTTCGCCTATCGTGATCTGGACCGGACGCCACCCGTTTTCCACATGGGTCCGAAACCACACGCGCACCAGGCCTTTTTCGCATAGATCTTTAAGCCTGAGACCGGCAACGCGCGCAATCCCGATACAGGGAAGCGTCGCCATTTCGGTATTTAAATTGTCCGGCGTCGGGTTGCCCCACACCGGCTTCACCGATCCGAAGGGAACAGCTTCGTTCTCCGGCAGCCCCCAATTCATCATCACTGCGCCGACCGCACCCATCTGCCCGGCGATGCGCTGTTTCTCGTGACGTGCAGGCGAATACGAAAGCTCGGTGAGCACGATCTTGCCGCGCACGTCCTTGCCTTCGTAGTCTTCATGGGTGCCCGAGCCAACGTAAACGAGTTCCCCAGTCAGGCCTTCGGGCATCGTCTTGAGGCTGTGGCCGAGCGTATTGGCCTGGATCGCCGTTTCAGTTGGCGAAAGCATCCGGAGTTCGGCATGCTCGGGAAAACTCACGATGGCCGGCAGCTCGTGGATTTTCACTTCGATCAGGCCGACTTCGAGCAGCGCATCGCGGCTGTACTCGGCCATCCTGCGGCCGTTCGGCGAGCCGGCCGCCCGGTGAGGAATATTTTTTACGATTTTTTCGACATGCCGGCGAACATTCTTCGCCGAAACTTCTTCGATCACTTGTGCCTTTGACATCGCGTCGCGTTCCTCGCGTGGCTTGCCGTTTACTTTCTGGGGAAGGCCGATTCGAGCTTCGGACCGATATTTTTTTCGAAGTTGCGCATGCTTTCCTTCAATGCCTCGGGACCGGTGAACACGGGCTGGTAAACAAGGCGCCTGGCGACGTCGACGAACTCCGGATCTTTTACCGCCTGCTCGATCGCCCGTGTGATCTGGCTCGCAATCGCCGGGGGCATGCTCGCGGGTCCCCAGTAATCGAAGCCGAAGACCGGGATGTCGAACATGATCCCGAGTTCCTTGAAGGTCGGGACCTCGGGCATCTCCGGCATGCGCGTCGGGAAAGCGACCGCGATGCCTTTCGTTTTCCCGGCCCTCACATTCGGATAGACCTCGGAGGGTTGTGCGACGCGATATTCCACGTGGCCTCCGAGCAGCGCGGTGCCGCTCGGCCCTCCGCCGGCGAAAGGCACGTACGTCACATCTATCCCGGCGCTCTTTGCCGTTTCCAGCACAATCAGGTTCATCATCCCGCCGGGCGCCGGTCCTCCGGCGCTCAGCTTGCCGGGGTTCTTCTTTGCGTACGCGACAAGCTCGGCCCAGTTCTTGAAAGGCGCATCGGCGCGCGCTTCAAGCATGCCCCACGGCATCTGGCCCGTCTGGCCGAGGATCGTCATCTGCTCCCAGATCTTGGTGTCGTAAGTGCCCGAGTAGTAATAACCCAGCAAGGCGACGTTGCCCGCGAGGAGCAAGGTGTGGCCATCCGGAGCCGACTTGATGATCTCGTTCGTCGCAATCTTGGTCGAGGCGCCTGCCATGTTCTCCACTACGACCGTGCCACCGAGCACTTTTCCCAGAGGTCGTTGCAATGCACGCGCTACGAGGTCATTCGCGCCACCGGCCGCGAAAGGCACGATTACGCGGATGGGCTTGCTTGCGAAGGTCTGCGCAACCGCTGTTGTCGCGACACACCAAGATGCCGCAGCTGCGCAGACAATTGAAACCAGTTTGCCGATAGACATGACCCTTCCTCTCTTTGGATGACCCACGGCCATCATGGAACCAAAACAATCTTGCCGATATGTGCGCCGCTGTCGAAGTACTCGTGCACGCGTGCAACCTCCGCCAGCGGATGCACCGAATCCACCAGCGGTGCGATCGGCGCCTTTGCGGGCAGCTTCGGCCACACGTTTTCCAGGAGGCCCCGGGTGATTACCCCTTTCTCTTCGGGGCTGCGGTGCCTAAGCCGGGAGGCAATGATCGTCCCATGCTTCCGGAGCAGCGTGCTCATGTTGATCGTGGCAAACTTATCCGGCCCCTGGGTAGCGAGATGCACGAGCCGCCCTTCGATCGTAATCGCATCGAGCGAACGCTGCACATAGTCACGGCCGACAATGTCGAGGATGACGTCGGCACCGCGGCCCTGCGTTTTTTCCAGGACATAGGGGACGAAATCAGCGGTCCTGTAATTGACGGCGCCGATAGCGCCGATTCGCAGGCAGGCTTCACACTTCGCGTCGCTGCCTGCAGTCGCGATCGCTTTCGCGCCGAACGCCTGCGCCAGCATGATGGCCAATGACCCCAGGCCGCTCGTACCGCCATGCACGAGCAAGATTTCGCCTTGAGCCAGCCGCGCACGACGAAAAAGATTCTCCCAGAGAGTAAAAGCGTTCTCCGGCAACGTCGCCGCTTCTACAGCCGTCCACCCATGAGGAATCAGCAGCACTTGCTGCTTTGGGGCAACGGCATATTCGGCGTATCCGCCGCCCGGCAGAAGGGCGCATACCGGGTCCCCGGCTTTCCATTCGGCAACCAAGGCACCAACCGAGGCGACCGTCCCTGCGACCTCGAGACCAGGGATGTCTGATGCACCCCTGGGTGGAGGGTGCATTCCCAGTCGCTGCAGGGCGTCGGGCCGGCAGACGCCGCTCGCCTCCACCCGGATCAACACCTCATCGGGGCCGGGTACCGGCACGGGACGGGAAGCCAAGCGGAAGATGCCGCCTGGCCCCATGTTTTCAATCTCCACTGCCTTCATTGAGCGGGAAGAACCAAGTACGACTCCTCTGGGAAACCAATCGCCTTCGCGTCAGGCTAGCTTATGCACTATGGCGCGTGTTGCACGTTTCGCATGGTTGCCGCCCCGGCAAGTCACCACATGGATAGAATCGGGCGCATGAAAACATACACCGGATCGAACCAGCGCACGACATTGCCGGCAGAGATCCGCTGCGCGGTGACGCTGGGGGTGGATTTCGATGGCCCGAGCCATGAGGTCGGGCGCGGCATCGCGCCACTGGGGACGCACTCGTGGGGCCGTTATTCGGCGCGTTGCGGCATCCCGAGGCACATCGAGATGCTGACCCGGCAGGGAGTGCCCTGCACATTTTTCGTTCCGGGCTACGACGCCGAGTGCCATCCCGATTCCGTGCTCGCGATCCATGCCGCCGGCTTCGAAGTGGCGGCGCATGGCTATCTTCACGAGGCGTGGGACCTCGGAGTAGAAGAGGAGACAATGCTCCTTCACAAGACCGACCGGATCCTGCGCGATCTCATCGGCCAGCCTGTCCTCGGCTGGCGCTCGCCGTCTGGCCGAAAGACGGCAAACACCATGCGCGTCCTCAAGTCGATGGGATATGTCTACGACTCGAGCGACAAGGACTATGACCTGCCCTACCGGCTTCGCTTCGGCGCCGGTGACGACTGCATCCTCGAACTGCCGAACAACACTTACAGCCTCGACGATTTCCCGTTTTACAAATTCAGCTTCACGCCGCCCTCCGAAGTCCTCGACCAGTGGAAATCGGAATTCGATGCGATCTATGACGCCGAGCGGTTCATGGTCCTGACGGTTCACCCGCGTTCCGGCTGGGGCTCGGGGACACCGGCCCGCACATGGATCCTCGAACAAATGATCAGCTACATGAAGGGCCATGCCGGCGTGCGGTTCTTTTCGTCGGGTGAATTCGCCCGCTGGTGCATTGACCATCCGGATCACCTCGAAGAGATCGACCTTTCATGAGCGCATTCACCTGGCCTGCCGGCGTACGATGTGCGGTCTTCGTCTCGCTGAATTTCGACGCGGAATCGCACGATCTCAAAACGACGACCGAAGACCGGCTGTTCGGTCGCTTCTCCTATGGCCGCTATGGTGTTCGTGCCGGTCTTCCGCGCCTGGTGAAGATGCTCGAGCGGCGCAGGATCGCGGTGACCGCGTTCACCACCGCCTCCGATGCGATTCGCCATCCGGATGCCATTCGGCTGTTGTGCGACGCCGGCCATGAAATCGCTTCGCGAGGAATGGACCTCGCGCCATTGGGCTCATTGGTCGGCGCCGAACGCGACACGCTTCTGCGTGCGCGCGACGAGATCGCGAAGGTCTCAGGCGTAGCGCCCATTGGTTTTCGCGGGGCAGGCGGCGAGCTCGGCGCGGAAACGCTTAAGCACCTCGCGGAACTGGGCTTCCTGTACGACTCGACTTTCCAGGACGACGACCATCCCTACGTGATCGCGCCAACCGCTTCCATGCGGCTGGCCGAACTGCCGACTGTCTCTTCACTAGACGATTCGCTCGTTTTTTCCGCCCGTCACACACACGCGCGGGTGATGAAGATCTGGCGCGAAGAGTTCGATGCCCTCCATCGGGAAAACTGCCTTGTCCCGATCACCTTGCACCTGCGCGGAGACGTAGGGTCAACAAGGGCCGCGCGTATCGCCGCCCTTGAGGAACTCCTTGCCTATATCGACAGCAAGCCCGGCGTGCGTTTCATGACCGGTGCCGAGCTTGCACGAATGACGCTCGCTTCACCTGCCCCTGCCGAACCTGATCCCCTGGAGCAGCACAAGGCAACCTTAAGCGTCACGCCTTATCGAGGCGACCTGGCCGTGAGGCCTTTGTGATGCGCATGCGAGGCCGAAAAGTCCTGATCACAGGCGGTGCGTCCGGGATCGGCCTGGCCACCGCCCGACGTTTCATCGCCGAAGGCGCAAGAGTGGCCCTCCTCGATAGCGAGTCGTCGTTCATGACCGGTTCCGCCCTTGGGCTGGACGGCGGCTCGGTCTTCCACTGAGCATGGCAATCGACCAGCCGAGGACCATTACACGCGAGGAGATTGCGGACCTTCCCATTCGCCGATACGAAGGCCCGGTCGTGCTCGTCGAGACCTTCGAGGATCGGGAACGGGCCGTTGCCGACATGATGCAGGAGAGGGTTGTCGGATTCGACACCGAAACCCGCCCGGCCTTCCAAAAGGGGCAGAGCTATCTGCCGTGCCTCGCGCAGGTTGCTACCGGCCGTGCGGTCTACCTGTTTCGCCTTGCGCAAGCGGACTTTACCCAGGAACTGACCGCGCTCCTCGAGTCGAGCCATACCGTGAAATCCGGCGTGGCTATTGGCGAGGACTTGCGCCAGTTGCGGGCGCTCTTTCCTTTCGAGGACAAGCGGATCGTGGATCCGGGGTTCGTTGCGCGCAGGCACGGGTTTTCCCAAAGCGGGTTGCGCAACCTCGCTGCGCTGTTCCTCGGCATCCGGATTCCCAAAGGCAATCGCACCTCGAACTGGGCGGCGCATCGATTGAACCCGGCCCAGGTCATGTATGCCGCGACCGACGCGTGGGCGTGCCGGGAAGTGTTCCTGCGGCTCGAAGAAGTCGGCCTGATCGAAAAGGCGCCGCCGTAAACGCCCCGCTATTTCCTGCCTGAGTCGCCGCCGAAGATGCCCTGGAACAGGCGCCCCAATCCGCCTCCCGATGAATCGCCGGCCGGACCGCTGGTCGACGGGTCGGGCGCCTGAGGCGCTGTGGCAGTCGCACCTGATGCAGGCGCGGCTCCGTTCGGGCGGCCCTCCCCCAGCACCATGAAAGGCGCCCAGTAGCTCGGATGCGCGAAGGCCAGCCGGTCCTCTGCATTCATGAGGGGCAGCATTGCACGGCGCAGCGCCTCCGCGTTGCCGACCCCCCTCGAGCGCTCGCGAAGCGTGCGAGTGACCAGCTTAAGCGTCGCATCGGAAGGCACCGCCCAATGCGTGGCGAGCACCGCGCGGTCGCCCGCATGAAAGAAAGCGCGGGCGAGCCCGGAGACGCCTTCTGCATCCGGCGTTCCATCGGCTGCCGCGGTGCTCGTGGCCGTGAGGATGACCAGTTCCGCGTTCAACTTAAGTTGGGCGACTTCGCTTGCGGTAAGCAGCCCGTCGTCCAATTCTGTGCCCCTCTGCGGGGGCGTAAAGACCAGCGCCGATTCGGCGAGCCCTTTGAAATCGTCGGCCATGAAGCCGTGCGTCGCAAATGCAATCACGCGGTAGTCCGAGAGATCCCTGCGCTTCACGCCGGATTCACTTGCATCCGCCTGCAGGTAGACCTCTTCGGTATTCGCCTTGAGCAGGTCGGCCATCGCGTAAAGCGCATACCGCGTTTCCGGGAGCGGCGCAAAATTCCAGATCTGGTTGACGTTCGCGAGTGCGTCCCGCGTATACACGCGCGCCGCGCTGCCCGAGCGTACGCCGCGCCCCTCACCTCCGAGAAGCGGGTCGCCGAACCCGGCGAACGGCTTGCTTGCCGGCGCCCTGGCGGCCGTGCGCCGCAGTGACCGAAGCACTCCCTCGGACGGAAGCATGGTGAGTGCATAACGGCGTCCAAGCCACGCGACCTTGGAATGCTCCTCGGGCTCGCGGATCTGGGCGGCATACGGTTCGGTCACGAGCGCTGCAAAGGGCAGCGCATTGAGGCTGTCATCGGCCACGATCATCAGGTGGGAGGCGCCCGCCAGGGCCGCTTCTGCCTGCCCCAGGATGCGGCGATAAAGCTGGTTCGCCTGTGCGACCGGGAATGCGCGAAACACCGAGCGGCCTGCCTCATCACCACTTGGATGATCGAGTTGCTCGCGCAAGCGCTTGATCACAGATCCGAGTTCGTTGCGTCCGATGTCCAGGCTCACCAACGCCACCCTGTCGCTGCGCACGACGAGCAGGTAGCTCGCGTTGTCGTCGACCATGTAACTGAGAAGAGCTTCATCGGGGGCGAGGAGGGACTGCGCCGCACCCAGTGCAAGCGTCTCCGGACTCAGGTAGCTCCTGAATCCCGGAATGCGCTGCTCGATCAGCACATCCTGTTGCGCAATCTGCCGATCGATCCCGGCGAGTTCTTCCCGGACACGCGTCTCTTCGGCCGATGCTCGCTGGACGCCGCCGGCGGCCGATACGTCCATGAGTGTCTTGTCCAATCCGTGCCACCGATCCAGCAGATCCTCGCGTGCGCTGGCGACACGCGCCAGCCCGTCGTCGGTCCGACCGAAACGCGCTGCCATGCGTGTCACTGCGCCCGTGTCATGGCGATTGCGCGCCACCTGCATGATCTCGAACGCGCGCGCCGCCACTGCCGGCGATGTTTGCCCCGCTCCGGCGCCCAGCAGGCTCATCTGGAGCGCGAGGCTGGAACGGTGCAGGCGGCGAGGAGCCGGTGCGGGTTGCACGGGCCGCGGGTCGATCGCGGCCTGCGGCGGCAAGGGCTTTGGCACCGGTTTAGGGGCTTGCACGGCGGGCGCAATTGCGGCGACGGGTGGAGGCGTGACCACAACAGGCGGCGTCGGCGCCGCAACAATCGGCGGTGCGGCCACAACGGGCGCGGGCTGCGGCGTTGCAATCTGGGGAACTGGTGCCGGGGTCAACGACGGCGGCGGCGCGGCTGGGGGCACGGGCTTTGCCGGCTGAACGGCGGCGACAGGAGGCACGGCGACGGCTGGCGCCGCGGGTTTAGGTGGAGGTGCCACGGCCGCTACAGTCGGCGCGGGTTGCTGCT
>JANXRZ010000116.1 GCA_025352885.1 Pseudomonadota bacterium
AAAAGAAACTTCTAGCCGTAGCCGTAGCAGGCGCGCTGGCAGCCCCCGGTCTTGCGCTGGCGCAATCCAGCGTGACGATCAGCGGCATCTTCAAGATGAGCTTGGACAACATCAGGATCGGTAACTTCCAGCGCGCTGGCAACAGCAACGAGACGCGTGTTGCTGATGACTCCTCGCGCATCCTGTTCAACGTTGTCGAGGATCTCGGCGGCGGACTGCAGGCGATTGCCCAACTCGACTGGCGTATCCAGTTCGACCAGGGCGCGGACAACATCGGCGGTAACAACCACGTCGGTTTGCGCAGCAAGACCCTCGGCCGCATCTTCGTTGGCCGTCAGGATCTGCATTACTTCAACCGCGAAAGCAACTTGACGGATCTGGCCGGCTCGCTGAAGGCTGACAGCATCTCGCTGCTCGCGTACGCAGGTGGCGGCGGAACGGCAATTGCAGCAGCAACTCGTACACCGAACGTGATTCATTACACATCGCCGAACTGGGGTGGCTTTACGGTTGTTGGTGCCTACTCGACTAGCCCGAACCCTGCTGGCGCAGTTGCCGGCGTCGGCGCGGCCGGTAACGTAACGGAATCGGACATTGCCTCCGGCGTCCGCCGTGGCAACGCCTGGAACATCAACCCGAACTACGAAGCTGCTAACTGGCAGATTGGTTGGAGCCATTGGAACCAGAAGAACGACGGTGGCATCGGTGCGGCGCTCGCGACAAATGCAGGCGCAGATCAGCGGGCTGATCGCCTGTACGGCTCCTTCAAGATCGCCGGTTTCAAGGTTGGTCTGGCATGGGATAAATCGCGCCTTAAAGCTGCAGTGGCGGGTGCCGGCGTAACGGGTATTGCATCTGCGGGCGCATTTGTAGCTGGTGGCGCTTTTGCATCAGGCACTGAGCTGAGCAATCGTACCGCCTGGTCGATTCCCGTGAGCTACATCATGGGCAACAACCAGTTCCATGCTCATTACACGCGCGCTCGTGATGACCGGGCAATTGCCGGCGATCAAGGTGCCCGCATGGTTGCGCTGTCGTACCAGTACACGCTGTCCAAGCGCACTTCGGTTGGCCTGACGTATGCGCAGATTCGCAACAATGCAAACGCGCAGTACAACTTCTTTACCGGCGCCTCGCTGGGCAGCGCTGCTGCCAACGCAACGGTTGCTGGCGAAGATCCCCGTATGTTGGCTGGCACCATCCGCCACGCGTTCTAAGAAAAATCAGTACAAGCCGGAGCAATCCGGCAGTTCTTCCAACGGGCACCGAAAGGTGCCCGTTTTTTTTGGCTCGCAGCGTTATGATTTGCCATGGTCACTCCGGATAGTTCCTCACTTTCCTATGACGCTCGCGATATGCAGCTTGAGAACCGCATCGCGCTAGCGCTAGAGCCGCGCGCAGAGGTCCTCGAAGCTTACTTGTTCGGCTCCCGGTCTACAGGCCTAGCGCAGCGTCACAGCGATATAGATGTGGCGGTTTACATAAGTGACCAGGAAACCCTCGGCGGTGCATACGGTTATGCGGCGGAACTAACGGCGCATTTGATGGCGGCACTACGTACCAACGATATCGACGTGTTGGTCCTCAACCGTGCACCTCCTTTGATTTATCACCGGGTGCTGCGGGATGGTCAACGTGTGTTGGCCCGGAACCTTCGGCAGACGACAACACGCGAAGGCTACGCGTTGTCCAGATACTGCGACTATCTGCCGCAGCTCGCTAAAATCGAAGCCGCCCGCAAGGCGAGCCGTAGCGCGACATGATCAAGGGACAAGTGGATGCCGATGTGATCAGGCGCCATCTGGCTGCCTTGCGCGCGGCGCTGGCGCATCTTCGCAGGCACGCCGGGCACACTGCCGCTGACCTGCGTGCAAATGCTGACCTTCGATGGACCGTTGAACGCGGCTTGCAGCTATGCGTCCAGAACGCGCTGGATATTGCGACGCATCTCGCAGCAACGTCCGGCCTGGACTCACCCGACTATGCAACGGCAATCGGTCACTTGTCTTCGCCTTCTTCCCCAGCGTTGGCGCGGGCCTTTCGAAAAAATTGGCAGCATGTCTTTTTCACTATCGAGTGGCTTAGATGCAGGATAACGAGCGGACAATGCGGTTCAGATCACGATCCGGCGCTGACCGCCTGATTACCGAATTCGACCGCGCCTTGCGGACGGTTGCCGGCCTGCAGCCATCCGATACGCGGCCTTCGCCTGCGCGTGACATCGCCGAAAGGGGTCTGTCGGTCGCAGAGCGGGTTCACGCCGCTGCGCTGATGCGGGTAAATCATGTGGGCGAAGTGTGTGCGCAGGGCCTCTACCAAGGGCAGGCGCTGATGGCCAGGAACGATGACAATCGACGGGCACTGGAGAAGGCGGCCAGGGAAGAACGCGATCACCTTGCCTGGGGTGCCGAGCGCATTCGTGAACTCGGCGGGCGGCCAAGCTGGCTAAATCCATTGTGGTATGCGGGCTCGCTGGGAATCGGCGCAGCATCAGGCGCCCTGGGCGACCAGTGGAGTCTTGCTTTCCTGGCCGAGACTGAACGTCAGGTCGAAGAGCATCTTTCCGGCCACCTTGACCAACTGCCTCCATCCGATGGGCGCACCCGGGCGGTGGTTGCCCAGATGCGCTTGGAGGAGGGACAGCATCGGATGACAGCTGTCGGCCTGGGCGCCGCACCCATGCCGCGGCCGATCAAGATGGCCATGCGCCTGATGGCGAAAATCATGACGACGGTGGCCTACCGAGTCTGAGTTGGAAACAGCTTCGTCAGGCGGCCTCGAGAACGTAGCTTTGGACGGGCGCACTGAAGCCTTTAAGGCGCAATTCGTCACCGGGTACTAAACAAATCGAAGACGCCTCGTTAGCGACCAGTTCCCGTGTGCGCGAGTCCAAGAGGATCTCGCCGTGTTTGGCCTCAGAGCACAGCCGGCACGCCAGGTTCACCGCTGGGCCGACCGCTGTGTACTCGAGCCGGGACGCGGCGCCGATCACGCCGACCGTAGCGAACCCGCTTGCGACGCCGACCCCGACGCCTAGCTGCAATTCTGCGTCCGACCAGCGGTTCGTCACAGCAACACCGTCCACACTGATGCGTCTCGCAAGTTGCACTGCACGGTGTGCGTGGTCCTCGAAAGCAATGGGCGCCCCGACCAGAATCAGCACGCCATCGCCGGCTTGGTCTTTGATGGTCCCGCCAAACGCCGCTGCCGCTGCGCCTACTGCGTCGTAATACTCGCGCAGGATCTGGATCACCTTCTTCGAGGACGTGCCGGCCGAAAAGGCAGTGAATCCGCGCAAGTCGCAACATACGACCGAGATTTCCAGAGTCTGTTCTTCGGTGGCGCTTTTAAGCCCGCGCTCGCTGACTAGTTTAGCGACCTGCGGCGCCAGGAAGCGCGCCATGAACTGCGCCCGTCGACCTTGGGTGACGTGGTACTGCACTGCGCCGACAAGGAATATGAGCAGCCCCACGGCTGTAGACACCGGCGCGAGATGCAGCGGAAGAACGAGACCGGAGGCCATGAACGGAGCGCCGATCAGGAACGCAATTCCACGCAGGCTTTCCGCCTTGTCGGGGCGGCGGTTGAGCATCAAAAGGCCCGACGCGGTTCCCAACACCAATGACAGTCCCAATGGGATTGCGAAAAAATAAAAAGAGACGTGCATAGAAGCATCGGGATCGCGCAACAGGTACAGAAAATGCTCGACCCGGTGCTTCGGGAACAGGACGGACAAAACACCGTAGAGCAAGGCAAGCGCCTGGGCGACGCGCAGCATGTTGTCAGCCCCGTTCGTTCGCAATTTGCCCGCCGGGATTGTCCGGCGGACTCGGAGCAGCCATTCGTACCCGAGGACGAAGGCAAATACCTCGGGTAGCGCAAAAAGTCCATCCCAGGGAGCAATGCCATACCTTGCCCGGAGCGGTATGCCGACGAGGACATTTGCCGAAATCGAAATGCCGATGCATGCAAGGAAGCCGGCGAGGGCGCGACTGGTGGGCGACCCACGATCAGCGATGTAGAACGAGAGCGACATCGCGAGCGCCAGCAGGGACACGATGATTTGGGGCGTGTATTCGGCGTTCATGCCCAAATCTTACAGGTTACAATTTCGCCCCCAAAACCAGTCGGCGAAACGGGCTTATGAGCGACTGCATGCTTGCGCCAAGGGCATCGCCTTGACGACGCTGGTGATGTTTTCGGGTGGGCTGGACAGCACGGCCGTACTGGTGCGTCTCCTGAGCGAGACGGCTGACGATTTGAGGGTTCACCATATCCGCATGGTGAACCGCGAGGGGCGGGCGGACGCAGAGCAGCGGGCCACTGATGCAATCGTCGCGTGGTGCCATGCTCACTATCGAGCATTCCAGTATTCGCAATCAACACTGGATTTTTCGTGTCTCGAGGCGATCCCGATCGACTACCTGTCGGTTGCATACGTCGCATGCCAGGTTGCGATAGATACGCCTGGTTGCGACCGGATTGCAGTGGGCACGCTCGCACGCGATTTGGATGAGATAAAACGCTCGGTTTGCGCAAACCAACGCCGCGTTTTTGCGGCGATGTACGAGTGCTATCTCACCCGCAAATTGGGTGAGCCGGCGCTCGAATGGCTCTATCCGGTGTACGCACTTACCAAGCCGCAAATCGCCTCCATGCTGCCGGCCGACCTACTTCATTTGACTTGGTCTTGCCGCAGGCCGGTCCACGAAGGGACGAACTTCAAGCCATGCGGGACGTGCAAACCCTGCGCGGCGCGGGCGAGCATTTCAGCCGCGCTCACGATCTCAATTTAGGCCATTTTTCAGTGTTTCCGACCTGGCTTGCGCTGTGGGAAGGGGGCGGGCAGAATCCCCTTTTGCGACCGATAATCGCCAAGCAACCGATCGAAAGAACGTCTTAGGAACCCCGCGGGGATTCCAGGGGGAGCACAAATGATGTCGGGACGCAAAGACGGCCGCATCCTGATTTACAGCCATGACACGTTCGGCCTGGGCCACCTGCGCCGGTGCCGCACGATTGCGCATGCGCTCGTGGATCGGTTCAAGCACCTGTCTGTTCTGATCCTATCCGGGTCGCCGATCATCGGCAGCTTCGATTTCAGGTCGCGAGTAGATTTTGTGCGCGTGCCCGGGGTCATCAAGCTTCGCAACGGTGAATACACGGCCCTCAACCTGCACATCGATGTCGAACAGATGCTCAAGATGCGGGCCTCCATCATCCGGCATACCGCCGAGATGTTCGATCCGGATATTTTCATCGTGGACAAGGAGCCCTTAGGCTTGCGCGGTGAGGTGCTCGAGACTCTTGAAATGCTCAAGCAGCGCGGAACACGCCTTGTGCTCGGCCTTCGGGACGTGATGGACGAACCGAAGCTGCTGGTTCCGGAGTGGCGGCGAAAAAATGTCCTGCCGGCCCTGCGTGATCTCTACGATGAAATCTGGATTTATGGCCTGCCGCAGATCTGCGATCCGCTCGAAGGCATCGCGCTTCCTACGCGAGTGCGCCAGAAAATCACCTACACTGGCTATCTCCCACGGGAAGTGTCCACTCGCGGCGCGCCGCCCCGATTGCCTGAAATCACCAAGCGCCCCTATATCCTTGTCACCACTGGCGGCGGCGGCGACGGCGAGAGCCTCATTGACTGGGTCCTGCGAGCGTACGAGCACGATGCCCTGCTGCCGTATCCTGCTTTGATGGTCTTGGGTCCGTTCATGCAGCCGGAACGGCAGGCAGAATTCATGGATCGGGCTTCCCGGCTTAAGCGCGTGGATGCAATCACCTTCCATAATCATCTGGAGACGCTTGTGGCCGGTGCGGCCGGTGTCGTGGCAATGGGTGGCTACAACACTTTCTGCGAAGTGCTATCGCTCGACAAGCGCGCGCTGATCATTCCGAGGACGACGCCGCGTCTTGAGCAGTTCATCCGCGCTTCCAGTGCGGCCCGGCTCGGTTTGGTCAGCATGTTGAATGACGATGGAAACTATGACCCGGCGGTCATGGCGGCGGCGCTTCGGGCACTCCCTCGGCAAAACCGCCCGTCTGAAGTAGTTGTCCCCGGCTTGCTTGAAGGATTGACCAACGTGGCCAGGCGTGTGGCGCCATGGCTCGAGCCGGTTGAAAGCGAGGCGTTGCCGGTGGTATCGCGTATCGGCTGAAATGAGTGAAACTGCGGGCAGCCGCGTTGCATTCGTCCTCAAAGGATACCCAAGGCTTTCCGAGACATTCATTGCCCAGGAGATCCTTGCGCTCGAGCGCCGCGGCCTCCAAATCCTGATTGTTTCCCTGCGCCATCCAACGGATGGTCGTCGGCATCCGATCCACGAAGAGATCAGGGCCCCCGTCCTTTACCTGCCGGAGTACCTGCACCACGGCGTTATGCGGGTGGTGCGGGCGTGGCTCCGCATCCGTCGGCTGGCAACCTATCCCGCGCTTCGGGCCTTGTGGCTGACTGATCTGCGTAGAGATTTCAGTGCAAGCAGGATTCGAAGGTTCGGCCAGGCCTTGGTTCTTGCAGATGAACTGCCGCCCGACATCGTCTCCTTGCACGCGCATTTCCTGCATACCCCGTCTTCGGTAACCCGATACGCCGCCGCGCTGCGAGGACTGCCGTGGTCCGGATCCGCGCATGCAAAAGACATCTGGACAACACCCGAATGGGAACTGAGAGAAAAGCTTGCGTCCTGCGAGTGGCTTGTAACTTGCACGGCCTCAAACCGTGATCACCTCGCGAACCTTGCTCCAGAGGGGACGGTGGAACTCGTGTACCACGGCCTCGATCTGGACCGGTTCCCTGCCCACGCGGCCGGTGACGCGGCACGAACGGGTAGCACGCTGGAAAATTCAGTCACGATCCTGTCCGTAGGTCGGCTGGTCGAGAAGAAGGGGGCGGATGTGCTCCTGTCCGCGCTCGCGCGCCTGCCGTCCGCATGCCAGTGGCGGCTGGTGCTCGTAGGCGGGGGCCCGCTCGATCGGAAACTCCGGCGTCTGGCGGAAAGCCTAGGGATTGCATCGCGCGTCGAGTGGCGGGGATCGATGACGCAGACTGAATTGCTCGACGAGTACCGCGCGGCAGACATTTTCGCGCTTGCAAGCAGGGTGGCAGCAGACGGCGACCGGGATGGACTGCCTAATGTCCTGATGGAGGCGCAAACGCAGGGTCTTCCATGTGTGGCCACTCAAGTTTCGGCGATCCCCGAACTCATCGAGCATGGCGTGACCGGGCTCCTCGTGCCGCCGGATTCACCCGACGCACTGGCCGCCGCCATTCATGAACTGATACGCGATCCGGCGTTGAGGCAAGCGTTGGGCAGTGCAGGTCAAATGAGGATGGCGAATATGTTTTCGATGAACGCCAATATCGGCAAGCTGGCCAGAAAGTTCGGATTGACCAATGAGCATGGGAACGAGGGGGCTCTGACGGTAGTTTAAAATCCGGCGCATGCGCATCGCCTTCTACGCGCCCTTGAAGGCGCCTTCTCACGACGTACCTTCGGGCGACCGGCGGGTTGGCCGCCTCCTTGTCGATGCCCTCGAGTTGGCGGGACACAACGTGCAACTGGCCTCGACGCTCCGTACCTACGAAGGTTCAGGGGATGACGGCGCCCAGAAGAGGCTGCGGGACCAAGGCCGGCAAGAAGGTGAAAAGCTCGTCCGACATTGGCTCTTGGCCGAGCCGAACAGTCGTCCTGAAATATGGTTCACCTACCACGTGTATCACAAAGCACCCGATTGGCTCGGTCACGTAGTCTCCTCGGCACTCGGCATTCCATATGTGATCTCCGAAGCCTCATACGCACCGAAGCGAGCTGGCGGCACATGGGCGCTAGGCCATACCGCGGCCGCAGACGCGATTCGCGCGGCCTCGCTGATCGTATGCCCGATCCGACATGACGTGCCATGTCTCGAGCCGCTCATGTCGACCGGCGGCCGAATCATGGTCCTCCCGCCATTCCTGGAACCTTCACCCTACGCGAATGCGAGAAAGGTCCGTCTCGTACATCGGCAAAAGCTTTCTGCAGAGCATCGCCTGGATCCGGACATTCCTTGGATCATTGTGGCGGCAATGATGCGACCAGGAGACAAAACTGCCTCATACCTCGAACTTGCGGCCGTGCTTAGAAAACTTCGTGACTTGCCTTGGCAGCTTCTGGTCGTCGGAGACGGTGATGGTCGCAACCAGATTGAGGGCGCAATGGAGGAAGCCGCCCCGGGCAAGAGCCGCTTCCTGGGAGAGCGGCAGTCACACGAGGTAGCGGAGACCTATGCGGCAGGCGACCTGACGATCTGGCCAGCGGTTAATGAAGCGTATGGCATGGCCCTGCTTGAAGCCCAGGCGGCCGGCATCCCAGTTGTTTCCTACGCGATCCGTGGGGTACCGGACATTGTCCGACACGGGGTCACTGGCCTACTTGCGCCTGCTGGAGATCCGGAGGCCTTGGCGGATTGTTGCCGTGAACTGCTCACCGACGAGTCACGAAGGCGCTCGATGAGCGACGAAGCAGCGAGATTTGTGAATACGGAGCGCAGCGTGGCCCGTGCGTCGCAGGCTCTTGATGACGCGCTTGCCTTACTGAAGGGACGGGTTGCGTACAACGCAGTTCCCGCATCACGATGACCGTCCTGGCCCTGCTTCGGCACGGGGACACTGACTGGAGCCTTGAAAAGCGGATCCAAGGAAGGATGGATCGGCCCCTGTGCGAATCAGGGATGCAAAAGCTCGATGGTCTCAGGATGCCCCACGAATTCGAGCGTTACCGGATCCTCTCGAGCACGCTGTCGCGTTGCAGGCAAACCGCCGAAGCGTTGCAACTTTCGAGCATCGAAGAGGATTCCAGGCTCGCAGAGATGCACTGGGGACAGTGGGAAGGACGGCGCATCGGCGATTTGCGAGCGGAGTTGGGCCCAGCGATGGAGGCGAACGAGAAACGTGGACTGGATTTCAACCCGCCGGGCGGCGAAAGTCCCCGGAAGGTGCTCGCTCGGGTTTCGACGCTGCTGTCGGACATCGCTGAAGGCGGTCGTGCAACGCTCGCCATTTCGCATAGGGGCGTGATTCGGGCCATTCTTGCCGCAGCCACTGGCTGGGACATGCTTGGCCGGGCTCCCGTAAAACTTGATTGGGATGCCGTGCACATTTTCACGCTCGACGGCTTGGGATTTCCAAGCGTGCAGCGAGTAAACGTGCCGCTGGAAAGAAAAATCGTGCGTGCACTCCCATCATGAGAGGCGAGCGCGTCTTTTTCTATGTGCAGCACCTCCTGGGCATCGGACATTTACGGCGTGCGATTACCCTCGCGAACGCACTGGCGGCAAAAGGCCTGGACGTAACGCTGGCGAGTGGCGGATTTCCGGTTCCCGGACTCGAACTACGCGACGTGCGATTCTTGCAATTACCACCCCTAGGCGCCGCAGACACTTCGTTCAAGGCACTCGTGACGCCGGATGGGACGCCGATTGGGGAGGAGTTGAAGGCAAAAAGGCAGGCTCTTCTGCTCGACGCGTGGCGGGACACCGACCCGCATGCGTTGATTGTCGAGCTCTTCCCTTTCGGCCGGCGCCAAATGCGATTCGAGCTGATCCCGCTGCTCGATGCGGCATCAAATTCCAAGAACCGACCAGTAATCGTGTGTTCAGTACGTGACGTACTCGGCGCAGGCCTGAACAAGCCGGGACGGCAGGAGGAGATGCTCGAAACGTTCGAGCGCTATTTTGATCATGTCCTGGTACATGGAGACCCGTCCGTTATCCTGTTCGATCAAACATTCATGCATACGCAAAAGATTGCGCCGAAGCTGCATTACACGGGTTACGTCGTCGACGGAGCGCCCGATCTGCGCAATCCCGACGGCAATCATCCCATTGGGACGGGCGAGGTTTTAGTTTCGGTCGGTGGAGGTGCGGTTGGCACTCGATTGCTTGAAACGGCCATAGGCGCCCGCTCGCTGAGCAACCTGAGGGACAGGACTTGGAGGCTGCTGACCGGCATCAATGCCTCCGCCGGTGCTATTCGGGATCTGAAAAACCTGGCGCGGTCCAGCGGAACGGACGGGATCATCATCGAAAGAGTGCGGACGGATTTCGTCCCCTTGTTGCGGGCGTGCGCTGTGTCGGTCAGCCAGGGCGGCTACAACACAATGATGGAGATCGTGCAGACAGGGGCGCGGGCCGTAGTGGTTCCATTTGCCGGCGGCTCCGAATCCGAGCAGACGCTGCGTGCGCGATCATTTGCCGAGCGAGGCCTCCTCGACATACTTCATGAAGACTCTCTCGAACCGTTTTCACTTGCCGCCGCTATCGACCGGTCGGCAAGCTCCAAGCACGCCAAAGTGCCGATCGAGCTGGACGGCGCCAGCCGAACAGCCGGCCTGGTGGCAAAGTGGGTGTCGGAACTGAGATGGTAGGAAAACCATGGGACGCCTTCGGCGCCGAGATCGCGCGCTGGAGCGATGCCGGGAAGCCCGTCGAATTCTGGTGGCGCGATGACGATGCGTGTCGCCGGAACAGCGCGCTAAGCCGGCTCTGTACGCTTTCTGCCGAATCCGGAGTTCCCCTCGCCTTGGCGGCCGTGCCCGAGCAGGTGGAACCGGGTGCCCTCGACGATCTCCCGGTCACAGTGACCGTCATCCAGCATGGAACCAATCATTCGAATCGCGCCCCGGAGGGCGAGAAAAAGACCGAATTTTCCGCGCTGGAGCCGACAGTTGCTGCGATGGCACGATTGACCAGGTCGTTTGAAAAACTTGGGAAACGAGCGCCCGGCAAAGTCCTGCCTGTTCTGGCGCCGCCCTGGAACAGGGTATTGCCGTCGCTCCTGCCCCATCTCGTCACTGCCGGCTATGTGGGTGTCAGCACGTACGGTGTGAGAAATGTCACGAACCTGCCCAGCGGCCTTACTCAGGTCAACACCCACGTCGACATCATCGACTGGAAAACAAGTCGCGCGTTCTGCGGCGCGGATGTCGCACTTGGGCAGGCTGTGCGCCACCTCGCCGCGCGACGGGAGGGGAGGGCGGACCGCGACGAACCGACCGGGTGGCTCACACACCACCTTGATCACGACGATGCCTGCTGGAGCTTCCTCGAAAGCCTGTTCGAGTTTACCCGCGGCTTCCCCGGAATCTCATGGCGCGCGCCGGCCACTTTGTTTCCTCCCAACTCCTGAGCGGTCAGTCGCCAGATCATCCGCGAATTCGGACAAGAGGAGCAATCAGCACGGTCTTTCCGTATACTGCATGTGGACAGTCGTCCGGCGTACCACCCGCACGGTCTGTGGAGAATCCCGAAAGCAACAACGAGAAGCATGCTTTCGCAGATGCGGGAGATCATGCCTCGAATCTGCCTCATAGACGGCGTGAAATGCCAAACGTTCTTACGGTAAGCGATCTCAAGGTCTACCTGAATGTCGATGCCGGCACCGTCAAGGCGGCCGACGGCGTGTCATTTCGCGTACCTGAGGCCCGGACCGTGGCATTGGTGGGTGAGTCGGGATCGGGCAAATCGATCATTGCCCAAGCCATTATGGGAATCCTGCCAAAGATCGCCCGCATTGAAGCCGGCCAGATCCTGTTTGCCGACCCGAACCGGTCGGGTGCAATTACTGATATCGCCAGCCTTAAACAAACCGACCCGGAACTGCTGGCAATACGTGGCGGCCGGATCTCGATCATCTTCCAGGAGCCGATGACCGCCTTGTCGCCCCTGCACACGATCGGAAACCAGATCGAGGAAGCGCTTGCCCTGCACAGGGAGGCCGGCAAGACGCAAAGGCGCGAGATGGTCGTCGAGATGCTCAGGCTGGTGGGATTTCCGAATCCGGCCAGGGCGGTCAACACGTACCCGTTCGAGCTTTCCGGCGGCTTGAGGCAACGCGCCATGATCGCGATGGCGCTCGTATGCCGCCCCGCGTTGTTAATTGCGGACGAGCCGACCACCGCATTGGACGTGACGATCCAGGCGCAGATCCTCCAGCTGATCACGCAACTCCAGAAAGAGATGCGCATGGCGGTCATGATCATCACCCACGATCTCGGTGTCGTTGCCAACATGGCCGACGAAGTGGTGGTGCTCTACCAGGGCCGAGTAGTTGAGAGCGGTACCGTGAGTGCAATTTTCCGGGAGCCAAGCCACCCGTATTTGAAGGCACTCATGCGGGCGGTGCCACGCTTCAACATGGCGCCCGGCGAGCGTCTTACGCCGTTGCGCGAAATTCAGGTATCAACGAATCACCTCATGTCGGCTCGAGCGAAGCCGGCCGCTGACGTCGAATCCGACGCTCCCCTGCTTACCGTGAGCAACCTGACCAAGGGCTTCGGCACCCGAAAATCGTCGTTTTTTGGTTCCAAGCAGGTCAGCGGCGTGCTCGCTGTGGATGATGTCAGTTTCACCGTCCGCGCAGGCGAGTGCCTCGGTCTCGTTGGTGAGTCCGGCTGTGGCAAGACGACGACTTCGAAGATGATCATGCGCTCGATCACGCCGGACAGCGGGCAGATCATTTTCAATGACAGCGGCAAGCCGCAGGACGTGCTGTCTTTGCGCGGCGCGGAGCTGTTCGCATACCGGCGTAAAGTCCAGTTCGTCTTCCAGGATCCCGTGGGTTCGCTCAATCCTCGAATGACTGCGTTCGAAATCTTGAGCGAGCCGCTCGTTATTCATGGCATCGGCGATGCCGACGAGCGGTTCGAGCGCGTGAAGGAGCTCACCACCCTCGTAGGTCTCGATGTGCGCCATCTTCGACGCTATCCGCATAGTTTCTCGGGCGGGCAGCGTCAGCGATTGGGAATTGCGCGAGCCTTGGCGTTGAGCCCGTCGTTGCTCATCTGCGATGAGCCGGTGTCGGCTCTGGATGTCTCCGTGCAAGCGCAAGTTCTTAACCTGCTGCGTGACCTTCGGGAAGCCCTAAACCTTACCTACATCTTCGTGTCACACAACCTGGCGGTGGTCAATTACATCGCCGATCGTATTGCAGTGATGTGCGCTGGCAGGCTCGTCGAGATTGCGCCGCACTCTGAATTGTTCAGGAATCCGGTTCACCCCTACACAAAAGCGTTGCTCGCAGCCGTGCCGAGTCCTGATCTCGACCGCAAGCTGGACTTTGCTGCGCTGATGGAAGGCAGGGCGTCGGACCCAACCGCGTGGCCCCAGCCCTTCCGGCTCGATGCTGCGACGAGCAGCACGATGCTCGACGTGGGAAACGGCCACTTCGTGCGCGCAAATGAATCCACCAACCACTCGGAGCTGATTGCATGATCACCAAGATCGGCCTGCACTACCTGAAGTCCTTTGCATTCGTCCTATGCGCCGGACTCTGCTTCACGGCGCATGCCGCCGCACCCGTGGAGACGGAGATGTTCAAGAGCGAGGTGGCGGCCGGAAAGCTCCCGCCCGTCGCCAAGCGGCTGCCGGCGAATCCTAGCGTGAGCGCCCTCGACGAGCCAGGCATGCAGCCCGGCAAGCACGGCGGCACGCTCAACATGCTCATCGGGCGCGCCCGTGACGTTCGCTTGCTCGTCGTTTATGGCTATTCGCGGCTGGTCGGGTTCAACCGCAAGCTCGAGTTGGCCCCCGACATTCTCGAGAGCTTCGAATCTAAGGACGATAAAGTCTTCACCTTCAAGCTGCGCAAAGGCCACCGGTGGTCGGACGGCCAGCCTTTCACGAGTGAAGACTTCAAGTATTACTGGGAAGACGTCGCCAATAATCCCGAACTGAGCCCCAGTGGACCTCAAAGCGAGCTCCTGGTCGATGGCGAGAAGCCCAAAGTCGAGTTTCCCGACGCGACGACCGTTCGCTATTCATGGAGCAAACCCAATCGGGAATTCCTGCAGCGCCTGGCCGGCGCCTCGCCGCTTTACATCTATCGTCCGGCCCATTACCTGAAAAAGTTCCACAAGAAATATTCGCCGAAGATCGTCGATGCGGAAAGCAAAGCGGGCAAGCGGGGCTGGGCGTCGCTGCATAACAAGCAGGACAACATGTACCAGTTCGACAACCCGGACCTGCCGACCCTCGAACCCTGGGTGAACACGACGCGGCCTCCGGCCGATCGCTTCGTGGCCGTGCGCAATCCGTATTTTCACCGTGTCGACCCGCAAGGCCTGCAGCTTCCCTATATCGACAAGGTCGTGCTCGCGGTGGCCGAAGGGAAACTGATTCCGGCGAAGGCGGGCGCCGGGGAATCCGATTTGCAGGCCAGGGATTTGCAATTCAACAATTACACATTCCTCAAGAAAAACGAGAAGGTCAACAATTACCGTGCACTGCTCTGGCGCACAGGCATCGGATCGCACTTCGCGCTTTTTCCGAACCTGAACGTGAATGACCCGGTCTGGCGGACCGTGCTGCGCGATGTTCGCTTTCGCCGCGCACTGTCGATGGCAATCGACCGCGGGATCGTAAACCAGGTGCTTTATTTCGGTCTGGCCACCGAGGCGAACAACACAGTGCTTCCCGAAAGTCCGTTATTCAAGGAGGCATACCAGAAGAAATGGGCCAAGTTCGACAAGAAAGCGGCTGACAAGCTGCTCGATGAAATGGGACTCAAACGCGGCACAGACGGATTCCGGCGCCTCCCGGACGGGCGATTGCTCGAACTAATCGTCGAAACGGCCGGGGAAAGCTCAGAGCAGGCGGACGTGCTCGAGCTCATCCGGGAAACCTGGAAGCAGGTCGGCATCAAGCTGTTCACCAAGCCCTCGCAGCGAGAGGTTTTAAGGAATCGCGTATTCGGCGGCGAGGCCGTTATGTCCGTCTGGAGCGGCCTCGAGAACGGCTTGGCGACGCCGGACATGAGTCCCGACGATCTTGCTCCGCTCAGCCAGCAGCAATTGCAATGGCCGAAATTCGGGCAGTTCCATGAGACAGCCGGAAAATCCGGCCAGACGCCCGACATCCCTGAAGCCGTCGAACTGCTCAAGCTGAGCACTGCATGGCGTGCCGCGGGGAACCGTGCCGAGCGCGAGAAGATCTGGCACCAGATGCTATCGATTCATGCGGACCAGCAATTCGTAATCGGCGTCGTTTCGGCTGTTCCCCAGCCGGTCCTCGCCCGCACGACCCTCATGAACATCCCAGAGAAAGGCTTCTACAACTGGGAGCCGGGCGCTTTCTTCGGCGTTTACCACCCCGATACCTTCTGGTTCAAATGACGCACCCGCTGCTTCTGGCATTGACCTGACAGAGGCGCTTCCTGCCATGCTGAAATACACCCTGCACCGAATCCTGATTCTCATCCCGACGCTGATCGTGATCAGCCTGGTGACCTTCACGATCATTCAGCTCCCGCCTGGCGACTTCCTGTCGAACCAGATCGATGAGCTGCGCAGCCAGGGTGACACTGCGGCGCTCGAGAAAATCGAGTTCCTGCGCCGCCAGTTCGGGCTCGACAAGCCATTCCTCGAGCAATACGCCACCTGGGTAGGGATCTGGCCGGGCACGCATGGTTTCTCCGGATTGCTGCAGGGCGACTGGGGCTGGTCCTTCGAGTACGACCTTCCGGTCAGGGAGGTGGTGGGGGATCGGTTGCTGCTGTCGTTCATCCTGAATTTCTCGATCATCCTCTTCACCTGGCTGGTGTCCTTCCCGATCGGTGCGTATGCCGCGACGCACCAGTACAGCATGAGCGACTATGGCCTGACGCTTCTGGGCTACATCGGTTTGGCAACGCCCAACTTCCTGCTCGCCCTCGTGCTGATGTACTTTGCGAATGTCCAATTCGGCTTGTCGGTTGGCGGAATCATGGCCCCCGAATACCTGGGGCAGCCTTGGAGCTGGCAGAAGTTCGGCTCCGTTCTCGATCACCTGTGGATTCCCGTCATTGTGATCGGCACTTCGGGGACGGCCGGAATGATCCGGCGGCTGCGCGCCAACCTGCTCGATGAGTTGCAAAAGCAGTACGTCACCACTGCCCGCGCCAAGGGCATGCCGCAATTTCGCCTGCTCATGAAGTATCCGATGCGCATGGCACTCAACCCGTTCATCGCCGACATCGGCAGCCTCCTGCCGAGCGTGATCTCCGGGTCGGCGATCGTGGCGGTCGTGCTCTCGCTGCAGACGTCCGGGCCGATGCTGCTGGATGCGCTGCGCAGCCAGGATCAGTATCTTGCGGGCTCATTCCTGATGTTCCTTGCGTTGCTTGCCGTCATCGGTACGTTTATTTCCGACTTGCTACTGGGCATGCTCGATCCCCGGATCCGGCTGACCGGCGGGATCGCCAAGTGAACGCTCCGGTGCAGGAAGGCAAGGAACTCGAACACTTTGTCACCACCGAGCCCTTCGAGCCATACAAGGCGGAAGCACTCACACCGGCGCAGGAGGATTTTTACAGCGCGTCGCAGTGGCAGATCATGTGGTGGAAGTTCAAGCGTCACCGCATCGCGCTAATCTCGGGGTTGATCCTTCTTGTGATCTACGCCTCGACGCTGGTGAGCGAGGTCATTGCTCCGTACAACCTCGAGACGCGGCACACGAAGAACATCTACTCGCCACCCCACGAGTTGCATGTCTTCCACGAAGGCCGTTTCGTCGGGCCGTACGTGTACGGCTACACGATGGAACTCGACCTTGCGACGATGAAGCGGACCTATAAGCCGGACACGAGCAACGTCCAGCCGCTCCGTTTCTTTTGCAGGGGCGACGAGTACGAGTTCTGGGGCCTGTTCGAAGGCAATTTCCATCTCGTGTGCCCTGCAGAGGAAGGAACGTTCTTCCTCTTTGGGACCGACCGCCTCGGCCGCGACCTGCTTTCACGAATCGTGTATGGCACCCGGATTTCGCTTACCGTAGGGTTGCTCGGCATCCTGGTCAGCTTCCTGATCGGCATTACGCTGGGCGGCATCTCAGGCTATTTCGGCGGATGGATCGACAACGTGATCCAGCGCTTTATTGAGATGGTTCGCTCCTTTCCGGAATTGCCGCTGTGGATGGCGCTGTCGGCGGCCCTTCCCGTAACCTGGAGCCCGATCCTCGTCTATTTCGGCATCACGATCATCCTCGGCCTGCTCGACTGGCCGGGCCTGGCGCGGGCAGTGCGCTCCAAGCTGCTGGCACTGCGCGAAGAAGACTTCGCCAATGCGGCGGTGCTCATGGGCGCAAGTCCGGCCCGGGTCATCCGCCGGCACCTCCTGCCCAGCTTCGCCAGCCACCTCATAGCGTCCGTGACGCTTTCCGTCCCGAGCATGATCCTGGGGGAAACAGCCTTGTCTTTCCTCGGACTGGGCTTACGACCGCCTGTTACAAGCTGGGGTGTCCTCTTGAACGAAGCGCAAAACATCAACGTGGTTGCGCTGTACCCCTGGCTGATGATCTCAGTGGCGCCAGTGTTCGTAGTCGTCCTGGCCTTCAATTTCCTTGGGGATGGATTGCGTGACGCCGCAGACCCCTACAACTAGGTAATTCACGCCGGGCGCACCAACCCACATGGGGCCGCTCGGGGCGCCCCGGCGCGGCGCGCGATGGGCTGGGCAGCGGTAATATCAGCATAGTTTCTTCGGGGTGCCGGAATGGAACGCGGGCTGTTCGGATTCATCATTCGCTATAGCAAGCGGGAGCAGCTGCTCATCGTGCCGCTGGTGATCGCCTCAATGGTGATCCTTTTCGCGTCGCTCGACCTGCCCAAGACGATCGTCAACGAGCCCATCCAGGGCAAGCGGTTTCCGAATCCCGACTCGACGGTCACGTTCCTGCGCATCGCGCCGAGCCTGCCGGATTTCCTCGGCGGGCCGACGACGATCTTCGAAGGGTTTGCGCTCGAGCGGACACCTTACCTGATCGCCTTGTCGCTGACCTTCCTCGCGCTGATCGTCGTTAGCGGGTTGCTCAAGCTGCAGATCAACACGATGAAAGGCTGGATGGGCGAGCGGATGCTCAGGCGGCTGAGGTACACGCTCTTCGACCGGATCCTGAGGTTCCCGCTGCCCCACTTCCGCAAGGTGAAGTCCGCGGAAATGGCGACGATGATCAAGGACGAGGTGGAGCCGCTGGGCGGCTTCATCGGCGAAGCCATCATTACCCCGCTGTTTCTGGGCGGGCAAGCGCTCACCGCATTGTTCTTTATCCTCTACCAGCACATCTACCTGGGACTGATCGCATTTTTCATGGTCGTCGTACAGGCCGTGATCATTCCGCGCATGCGGCGCCGGTTGCTGGTCCTGTCCAAGGAACGGCAAATCACCGCGCGTCAGCTTGCGGGGCGTATCGCCGAGTGCGTCGACGGCGTTGTCGAGATCCACGCAAACGACACGTCGAACTACGAGCGCGCCGAGATCTCCGCCCGGCTCGGGAAAATGTTCCTGATCAGGTTCGAGCTGTTCCAGCGCAAGTTCATGATCAAGTTCCTGAACAATTTCCTTTCGCAGGTCACGCCTTTCCTCTTTTACCTGGTCGGCGGCTACCTTGCGATCGTCGGCAGGCTGGATATCGGTACCCTTGTCGCGGTCATCGCCGCCTACAAAGATCTCCCCAGCCCGATCAAGGAGCTGATCGACTGGGACCAGCAGCGAATGGACGTCCAGATCAAATACACGCAGGTCGTCGAACAGTTCACCACGGACGACCTTGTACAGCCCGAGATCCAGCGCGTTGTGGACGCGCCTGTCCTTCCGCGCGAAGGTACGGTTCGCGCCAGCAACCTGTCGCTTGTCGACGATTCCGGCAACAAGGTCGTGGACGGCGTGTCTTTCGAAAGCAGCCTCAGCGCGCACGTGGCGATTGTCGGGAACGCAGGCAGCGGTGGTAGCGCGCTCGCCCAACTGCTTACCAGGCTGGTGCCCCCGGGCAGTGGGACCATAGAGATGGGGGGCATCGATATAACGAGGGCGCCGGAGGCGGTCACCGGCCGCGCCATCGCCTACGTGGGTTCTGCCGCGTACCTGTTCCCAGTGAGCGTGCGGGAGAACCTTCTTTACGGCCTCAAGCACCGTCCCATACGCCAGGCAAGCTACGAAGGCGAGGCGCTGACGAAGCGTGAAATCGAACTGCGCGAATCCAAGCGCGCCGGGAATTCGACCTATGACATCAAGGCCGACTGGATCGACTATGAAGCGGCCGGCGTATCGAATGCGCTCGAAATGGACGCGCGGATCCTCGAAGTGCTGAAGACAATCGACCTCGAAGAGACGATTTTCGAGGTGGGGCTGCGTAGTTCGCTCGATGCGGAAAAAGCCCCGGGTCTCGCAGAGAGCGTGCTTCGGGCAAGGGATGCCATGCGCGAACGCCTCAATCAGCCCGGCATCCAGGAGCTGGTCGAGCGCTTCGATCTTGGCCGGTACAACCGAAACGCCACTCTCGCGGAAAATCTTTTGTTCGGGACACCCGTCGGCAAAACCTTCGCCGTTGATAACCTGCCGGCCAACAAGTATGTCCGCAGCGTGCTCGAAGAGACCGGACTCGCCGACGACTTGCTCAAGGTCGGCCACAAGGTCGCCGAGACGATGGTCGAACTGTTCAGCGACCTTCCGCCGGGGCATGAGCTCTTCGAGCGGTTCAGCTTCATCCAGCACGATGACCTGCCGCATGTGAAGGACATCCTCGTCCAGGTTGCGGACGTCGGGCTCAATCGAATCGGCGAGGCCGACCGCAACACCTTGCTCGCGCTGCCTTTCAAGATGATTTCCGCCCGCCATCGCTTGGGATTGATCGATGAGCCGTTCGAAGCCCGCATTTTGGAGGCCCGGCGTCTCTTCGCGCGCAACCTGCCGGCGGAACTGCGCGGGGCGATTGAATTCTTCGACCCGTCGAAATTCATCGGCGCTGCTTCCCTGCAGGACAACATCCTGTTCGGAAAAGTCGTGACCGGGCAGGCGGAGAGCGCGGCGCGGATAGGCCGCCTCATGCGCGAGATGCTCGATGAACTCGACCTGCGTCCCATGGTCGTCAAGATCGGCCTGGACTATCAGGTGGGCACCGGCGGAGCGCGTCTCCCGGCGACGGACCGCCAGAAGATCGCCATCGGCCGCGCAATCCTGAAGCAGCCGGTCGTGCTCGTGTTCGACCAGGCAGCGGCGGTCCTCGATCCCGTCTCGCAGAATCGGCTGCTCGCCAACATCCTCGAATGCCGCAAGGACCGGGCCGTTTACTGGGTGCTCAACAGGGTGGATCTTGCCGAGCGCTTCGACATGGTGCTCATGATGGACAAGGGACGCCTGGTCGAGCGCGGGAAGTTCGCCGACCTGAAGAGTTCTGGGGGCGCGTTGCACAAGCTGCTTGCCGCGGCGTAGGCACTGAGACAGGAGACTGGAAAATGAGCCTTGAACAGGAAGTGGAGTTGATTCGTCAGTTCCCGATTTTCAGCAAGATCCAGCCGGCCAAGCAGAAGCTGCTGTGCTTCAGCAGCGAGCGGCTGACTTTCGAAGCGGGGCAGGTGATGTTTCGGGCGGGCGACGCGGGCGATGCGTGCTTCATCGTGATCGACGGAAAGATCGAAATTTCAGTCGAGACGCCCAAAGGCCCGCTGGTGGTCAACACCCTGGGCCGCAACGAGATCATCGGCGAAATTGCCATTTTCGGCGACGTGCCGAGGACCGCCACCGCAACCGCGGTAACCCGGCTGGAGACGCTGCGCATTTCCAAGGAACTCTTCCATAGCGTGATCCGGGAAAACCCGGATGCCGCGCTCGAACTGATCCGCATCCTCGCCTCGCGCCTCGCAAACACGACTGCCCAGCTGACGAAGGTGAGAACGCCCGGCTAGCTGCCCGCCTGCTCTTCGGCGATCTCGAAGCCGGTGGTGATCTCGGCCGTTTTGCCGAGCATGATCGAGGCGGAACAATACTTGTCGTGCGAAAGGCGGATCGCCTGCTCGACGAGCTTCGGCTTAAGGCCCCGTCCCCGCAACTTGAAGTGCATGCGGATGCGCGTGAAGACCTTGGGGTCCGTTTCGGCCCTTTCCGAATCGAGCTTCACTTCACAAGCCGTCACGTCCTGGCCGCTTTTTTTCAGGATGACCATCACGTCATAGGCCGTACATCCCCCGGTTCCGAGCAGGACGATCTCCATGGGCCGTGGGGCGATGTTTCGGCCACCGCCCTCAGGCGCGCCATCCATGGCGACTACATGTCCGCTGCCAGTCTCGGCCAGGAAGGTCATCCCCTCGGTCCAGCGTACGGTGCACTCCATAAACTCTCCATAAGATTTTGTGCAAAGCGGCACAATCTTCGTTGCTCATTGGGTCTAAGCGGAAATTTTCCGGAAATAAAAAGCTAATATTATCATTTGTTTTCAAATACTTGATTTACATCATCCGTTACTGGCCGATACTGATAATTTCACTTAGGAAATACTTATTGCAACGCAACAAATCGCTTGGCATAATAGTCCCAAGTTCGATGCTTCAGCTGCATCTGCAGGTTGTCTCCTCCACCCTCCTCCTTTGGTGGATTCAGCGCAGCCCCTGACGGGGTTGCGCTTTTTTTTTTGGATTTCTCTCTGGATTTCCCTGTTTTGGGTCACTCTGAAATTGACAGGGTGGTGCCTTCCTTCTTACAATCGCAGGCTTTTCTAAACAAGCATCGGCTTATGAAAACGTATACCGCCAAAGCGCACGATGTCCAGCATGACTGGTACCTGATCGACGCACAGAACAAGGTGCTTGGTCGCCTGGCTTCGCAGATCGCACTGCGCCTGCGCGGCAAGCACAAGCCCGAGTTCACACCGCACGTCGATACGGGCGACTTCATCGTCGTGGTGAACGCCTCCCAGCTTCGCGTCACCGGCAACAAGGCGCTCAACAAGAAATATTACCGCCACAGCGGCTATCCAGGCGGCGTTTACGAGACGAACTTCGCGAAGATGCAGGCGCAGTTTCCCGGGAGGGCGCTCGAGAAGGCTGTGAAGGGCATGCTCCCCAAGGGGCCGCTCGGCTACGCAATGATCAAGAAACTGAAGGTCTATGCGGCTGATTCCCATCCGCATACGGCGCAACAGCCCAAGGCTCTGGAGGTCTGACAGACATGGTCGGTGATTACTACTACGGAACGGGACGGCGCAAGAGCGCAGTCGCCCGCGTGTTCATCAAGCCCGGCAGGGGCCAGATCGTCGTCAACGGCAAGCCTGTAGACGTCTTTTTCGCACGCGAAACCGGACGCATGGTCGTGCGTCAGCCGCTCGAGCTGACCAAAAACCATGCAACCTTCGACATCATGGTCAACGTATTCGGCGGCGGCGAATCCGGCCAGGCCGGCGCAGTGAGGCATGGAATCACCCGCGCGCTTATCGAGTACGACGCCGCGCTCAAGCCCGTCCTTTCTGCGGCCGGGCTGGTGACGCGTGACGCGCGCGAAGTCGAGCGGAAGAAAGTCGGCCTGCACAAGGCTCGGCGCCGCAAGCAATTCTCCAAGCGCTGATCCCGGCGGGCATGCAAGCCGCGCAGAGCCGCCCTCGGGCGGCTCTTTTGCTTTCTGCAGGGCACCGTTCGAGGGGAACCGCGGCTCCATGATGGCCGGGCGCATCAAGAAGTTCAGGCAGCGATTCGGCATCTCGGCGCCGAAAGTCGCGGTCCGGACCCATGTGCCGTGGTATTTGCGGTGGCTCCTGCTCGCCGTGCTGCTGGCTTTCTCGGTCGCCTTGGCGGCCTGGATGCACGATGCAGGCCGCAGGTTCGCGGGGTTCGATCGCAGCGAATTCCAGGACGAGCTCGCTGGCATGCGGCGCGAAGTCGAGGCCACGCGAGCGGAGCTTGCCCGGCTGGGGGCCATTGCGAATGCGGCCGACGCGCGGCTGGCGATCGAACGCACGGCGCAGCTTCAACTAGCCCGCCAGATCCGGCTGCTGGAACAGGAGAATGCCCGGCTGCGGGAAGACGTCGCCCTTTTCGAGAGCATGCTGTCCACCAACTCGGGTGGGCTGCAGGCGCTGAATATCCAGCGGCTCAAGGTCGAGCCGGACGGACTCCCGGGCGAGTACCGTTTTCGCATGCTGCTCCTGACCGGAAATCGCCGGGATCGTGCCGAATTCCAGGGGCGCCTGGAGCTCCTGGTCGGGGTGCAGCAGGAGGGTCGGAATGCTATTATCCTCGTGCCTGACCGGGCGGCAGCGGACGCTGCGGCATATAAACTGGCTTTCAAAAATTTTTACCGCGTCGAGGGCACATTCCGCGTCGATCCAAAGGCCAAGGTAGGCACCGTACAGGTGCGCGTCTTCGAAACCGGGAACGCGCAGGCCAAAGCGACGCAAAGCGTGGCGCTAGGATCCTGAAGGGGGAGTCCCATGTTCGGAAAAACAAGCAAGCCGCAGAACCGCATCGACAGCCTGATCGGGGCGACGACCCGGGTCGAAGGCAACGTGTCCTTCAGCGGGGGGCTGCGCATCGACGGCACTGTGCGCGGCAATGTCAGCGCCCTGCCTGACCAACCCGGCACGCTGGTGATCAGCGGAAACGCGAGAGTCGACGGCGAAGTCCAGGTTGCCCACCTGGTCGTGAACGGCACGATCAACGGATCCGTGACCGCGACGGAAACGCTGGAACTGCAGTCCGGCTCGCGGGTCAAAGGGGACGTGCACTACAAAACCATGGAAATGCACCAGGGCGCGGTCATCGAAGGGCGGCTGGTCCATTCCGACACGGTTGCGGAAATAAAGCCCGTGGAGCTCAAGTTGGCTTCCGGCGCTTGAGGAAGCCCGCGTTGACCGCATGGAAATGCAGGCTGGATAATCGGCCATCAGGCCACGGAGCAAGTCAATGAATGCAGTCACCGATCCCGCAGTCACCGACGCGTCGGTATCCGATATGCCGCCGCCGCTTGTCTTTACGGACAACGCCGCTGGCAAGGTCAAGCAGCTGATCGACGAGGAGGGCAACACTGACCTCAAGCTGCGCGTGTTCGTTACCGGTGGAGGGTGCTCGGGTTTCCAGTACGGGTTCACCTTTGACGAGGTGCGCAACGAAGACGACACCGTCATGGAGAAAAACGGCGTCCAGCTGCTCATCGACCCGATGAGCTACCAGTACCTGGTGGGCGCAGAGATCGATTACTCCGAAGGCCTCGAGGGCGCGCAGTTCGTGATCAAGAACCCGAACGCCACCACCACTTGCGGGTGCGGCTCGTCGTTCTCCGCCTGACCTTTCGGGTTGGCAAGACCGTCGGGTTGGCAAGAAAGGGAGCTTCGGCTCCCTTTTTCATTTCCAGGCCGGGTAGATGGCGCCGAGGATGCGCGGTCCCTTCGCCCCGGTGACCTCGGGCAGGTTCCCGGGCTTTCCCCGCACTGCCTGACACGCGAGCCAGGCGAAAGCGGTTGCTTCGACCTGGTTCGGATCCAGCCCGTGCGCCGTGCTCCGCTCGACAACAGTTGGCGAAAGACGCTGCCCGAGGCGGTCCACTAGGGTCTCGTTGTAGGCGCCCCCCCCACACACGATGAGTCGAGAAACCGGCGTCGTCGTGCCTTCCACCGCCCGGCTGATCGATTCCGCCGTCAGTTCAAGCAAAGTCGCCTGCACCGCGCGCGGATCTTCACTACCGTCGAGGACCGATTGCAGCCATGCGGCGTTGAAGAGCTCGCGCCCGCTGCTTTTTGGCGGGGCTAGCGAAAAAAAAGGCTCCGAAAGCATCTTTGCGAGCAGGCCGGGGAGTGGGGCACCGCCCGCCGCCCACGCACCGGCTTCGTCGAAGCGCTTGCCAAGGTGGCGCTGGGTCCAGATGTCCATCAGGCAGTTGCCCGGACCGGTGTCATAGCCGAGCACGGGTTGACCGGAGACGAGCACGGTGACGTTTCCAATGCCGCCGATATTCGCGATCACTCGCGCTTCGGCGGAAGCCGCAAATGCGACTGCGTGAAAGGCCGGCACAAGCGGGGCGCCCTGGCCTCCGGCAGCCATGTCGCGGCTGCGGAAGTCGGCCACCACGGCAATGCCGGTCAGCTCGGCGACCAGCGCGGGATTGCCGATCTGGACGGTGAAGCCTTGATCCGGCCGATGCCGGACGGTCTGGCCATGGCACCCGATTGCACGGACGAGGCCCGGATCGATCCTTGCGCTTGCCAGAAGGTTAAGGACAGCTTGCGCATTGCTTTGCGCAAGGACGCGTCCGAGGCGTCCGGCCCGGTCGATCTCATCAGGACCGGGCACTGTCAGTTCCAGGAGCGAGTCGCGAAGTCCCGCGTCAAATGGCTCGTGCGTGTGCGCGAGCACCCGGAAAGTGTCGCGCGCAAAGTCGGCAAGCACCGCGTCGACGCCGTCCAGGCTCGTGCCGGACATCAAGCCGATATACAAGTCCCGGTCAGCCACGGGGCGGCGGGCCGCTACTGCAGCAGGGCGAGGTTCGTGCTGCCCATGAGGTCGAGCTTGGCTGCGAGCGGGAGGGCCTGCTGGCGGAAGGCGCCAATCTCAGTCTGCGCAAGGGGTACTGCGGCAGGCAGCGCAATCGCGAGCGGGTTGCGCGCCTCGCCCGCGATCCTGAATTCGAAATGCAGATGCGGCCCGGTCGCCCAGCCCGTCTGTCCAACGAACCCGACGGTATCGCCTTGGCTGATGCGGGTGCCCCGCTGAAGATTGGGTGCGATGCGGCTGAGGTGTCCATACGCGGTGGTGTATTCGCCGTTGTGGCGGAGGATCACCATATTGCCGTAACCACCCTGCTGGCCGGCAAACTCCACGACTGCGTCGCCCACTGCCCGAATGCGCGTGCCCGTGGGGGCTGCGTAGTCGATGCCACGATGCGCTCGCCACTGCTGCATGATCGGGTGCATGCGCATTCCGAAGCCGGATGTGACGCGCGAAAATTCAAGCGGAGAGCGAAGGAAGGCTTTGCGCAGGTTCTTGCCCTCGGGCGTGAAGTAGCCGCCCTTGCCGCCATCGGCATTCGCAAACCATACAGCGCGATGGCTCTTGCCCGCATTCACGAATTCGGCCGCGAGCAGCTTTCCGGGACGTACGGCCTGGCCGCTGTGGTACATCACTTCGTAGACGACGGAGAAGCGATCGCCCTTGCGCAGGTCGCGATGGAAGTCGATGTCCGCGCCGAAGACTTCCGCGAGTTGGATGGCAACGGAATCGGGAAGGCCCGCGCCATCCGCCGCCGCGAACAACGAGCTGCGAATCGTCCCGGACCTGAGCACGGTCTGCGGGGAGAAAGCCAGCCGTGATTCGGACACTTTGAAGCTTGCGCCCTCGCGATTGAGCGAAGCGAGCGTCTCGCGGCCGGACGTGTAGGTCAGGACGAGCAGCGTACCGTCTACGCCCACTTCGGCACGGACCGAGGTTCCCGCCCGCAGGCCATTCATGAAAGCGGCCTGGGTGCGCAGCAGCTTGTTCGTGTCGTCGCTGTTGACGCCCAACCGCGAAAGCAGCGTCGAAACGGTGTCGCCGCGCTGGAAGCGCTCCTCGCGGATGAACGATTCGAGCGACGGCACGAGCGCTTCGCCGAAATCGATCGAGAGCGGCTCGGGCGTTGCAGTTCGCGAAAGCAACAGCTGCGATTCCGGTGCCGTGCCAAACGCTGCAATGGCCCCGAACAGGGGAAGCGCGATGAGGGTACAGATGCGTGCAAGCCGGAAACGCGGGCTTAGAAATCGATTGGGCAACGAGGGTCGATCCAGCTAAAATCGTTTTTTTAATCAGGCGCCTGCCGCGCCCACCCGGATTGTTCTTTTAAATCGGGGGCGAGTGTAGCAGACTTCGCCGGACCAAAAAATCACTCCCGGAACCGTTCGGCTCCTCAAAACACATGGTCACACCTTCCCAAGCGCTCGAGGTCATCCGCCGAGGCTGCGACGAGCTCCTGGTCGAAGAAGAACTTGTCAGGAAATTGCAAACCGGGCGGAAACTCCGCATCAAGCTCGGCATGGACCCAACCGCGCCGGACCTGCACCTGGGCCACACGGTCGTCATCAACAAGCTTCGCCATTTCCAGGACCTCGGGCATCACGTCCAGTTCCTGATCGGCGACTTCACCGGGATGATTGGCGACCCCACTGGCAAGAACCAGACGAGGCCCCCCCTCACGCGGGACCAGATCCTCGAGAACGCCCAGACCTATCGGAAGCAGGTTTTCAAGATCCTCGATCCCGAGAAGACCGAGATCATGTTCAATTCCACCTGGTCGGACGAGCTCGGTGCCGAGGGCATTATCCGCCTGTGCGCGCGGTACACCGTGGCGCGCATCCTCGAGCGCGATGACTTCGCAAAGCGGTACAAGGGCGGCCAGCCCATCGCGATGCATGAGCTTCTGTACCCACTCATGCAGGGCTACGACTCCGTCGCGATGAAGAGCGATGTGGAGCTCGGCGGGACGGACCAGAAATTCAACCTTCTCGTGGGCCGCGAGCTCCAGAAGGATTGGGGTCAGGAGCCCCAGTGCATCCTCACCATGCCGCTGCTCGAAGGGCTCGACGGTGTGCAGAAAATGTCGAAGTCCCTGGGCAACTACGTGGGCATCGACGAGCCGCCGAACGAGATGTTCGGCAAGCTGATGTCCGTGTCCGACGAACTCATGTGGCGCTACTTCGAGCTGCTTTCGTTCCGGTCGATGGACGAGATCCGCGGCTGGAAGGAAGAAGTGGCCGGCGGCCGCAATCCGCGCGACATCAAGGTGGCGCTTGGACAGGAGATCGTCGAGAGGTTCCACGGCAAGGCCTCTGCCGGGCAGGCACTCGCCGACTTCGAGGCGCGTTTTCGTCATGGCGAAATGCCGGAAGACATGCCGGAGGTCGCGCTGCAAGTGCCCGAGAACGGCCTGCCCGTCGTCCAGATGCTGAAGCAGGCCGGGCTTACGGCAAGCACCAACGAGGCCACTCGCATGATCGAACAAGGCGGGGTGCGGCTGAACGGCGAGCGCCTGACCGATCGCCTGCTCAAGCTGAACGGCGGCGAGACGCTCGTCGCGCAGGTCGGCAAGCGCAAGTTCGCGCGCATCACCCTGACCTGACTTGGAGGCCGCGCCTTGAGCAGCCTGCCGGAATACGAGGTCTACGCACTCAAGTACGCGCACCACGAGCGCAGCTCACGCGACAACTTCCTAGGTGGCGATCCGCACGATGCGCCGATGCCGCTCGATTATTTCGTCTGGCTGATCCGCGGGAATGGGCGCGAGATCGTCGTGGACACCGGCTTTTCTGCGGCGATGGCCGCCAAGCGAAAGCGTAATCACCTGCGCTGCCCGGGCGAAGCGTTGCGCCTGTTGGGCGTCGACTGCGGGACGGTCAAGGACGTCGTGATCACGCACCTGCATTACGACCATGCGGGGAACCTCGACCTTTTCCCGAATGCGACGCTGCATCTCCAGGACCGGGAGATGAACTACACCACTGGCCGGTACATGTGCCACGACTGCTTTCGCGGCGCCTATGAGGTCGAGGATGTGGTCTCGATGGTGCGGCGCGTTTACGCCGGCCAGGTCAAGTTCCACGATGGGGACCGCGACGTTGCGCCCGGCGTTTCAGTCCACCTGATCGGCGGGCACACCATGGGGATCCAGTCGGTCAGGGTCATGACCCGGCATGGGTGGCTGGTGCTGGCGAGCGACGCGTCCCATTTCTACGCGAACATGAACGAAACCCGTCCATTTCCGATCATCTGGTCGGTCGCCGACATGGTCGAAGGCTACGCAAAGCTGCGGTCCCTTGCCGCCTCGCCGGAGCAGGTCATCCCCGGCCACGATCCGCTGGTCATGCAGCGCTATCCGGCGCCTTCGCCCGGGCTGGAAGGGATTGTCGCTCGCCTGGATGTAATGCCAAAACAGGCATAGACAAGTGACCTAGATCCAGCAGCTACGCGGGTCTTAAGGAATGTAAGTTCAACATTCCTAGCACTAAAGCGCATTCGAGCCGCTTCCTCCGGCCGCACCATTGCACGAGATGGCTGTTTCGCAGGTTATCGTGCAGAATAATCCCGGATTCCGGCAGGGTGCGTCGCGGAGGCGGCGGGCCAAGACCAATTCAAGCCGGGACGAGATGCCAACCAATTGAGGAGATCCCAGTGAAACGTCGTTCCTTTCTGAAGAAAGCCGGTGTCGGTCTGGCCGCGGGTGCAGCAGTTGCGGCCCCAGCAGTCGTAAAAGCGCAGACGGCCGGGCTGCCGAGCGTCACCTGGCGCATGCCGACCAGCTGGCCCAAAAGTCTTGATACGCTGTTTGGAGGCGCCGAGCTTGTGGCGCGCCGTGTCGGCGAGATCACCGACGGAAAATTCCAGATCCGGGCGTTCGCGGCCGGCGAAATCGTGCCGGCGCTGCAAGTGCTCGATGCGGTCCAGGCGGGCACCTGCGAAATCGGGCATACCGCGCCTTACTACTATTTCGGCAAGGATCCTGCTTTTGCCTTCGGCACAGCGCTCAGCTTCGGCATGAACACGCGCCAGCAGACGGCGTGGTGGCACTTCGGCGGTGGATCCGAGGCGATGGCGCCCCTTTACAAGGACTACGGCGTCGTGGCGCTCCTGGCCGGCAACACCGCATGCCAGATGGGCGGCTGGTACAGGAAGGAAATCAAGACGCTGGCCGATCTCAAAGGCTTGAAGATGCGCATCGGCGGCATGGCCGGACTGACCATGGCGAAGCTCGGGGTTGTGCCGCAGCAGCTCGGCGCACCGGACATCTACCCTGCGCTTGAAAAAGGCACCATCGATGCCGCTGAATGGGTCGGCCCGTACGACGATGAGAAGCTAGGCTTCAACAAGGTCGCAAAGTTCTACCACTATCCCGGGTTCTGGGAAGGCGGTCCGATGCTGCACGTGTTGGTCAACGAGAAAAAGTGGGCCGAGCTGCCGAAGGCCTACCAGAGCGCGTTGCACGCCGCTTGTGGCGAGGCCAATGCCTGGATGCCGGCGAAATACGATGCGCAGAATCCCCCGGCCTTGCGTCGGCTCGTGGCGAGCGGCACACAGCTCAAGCCGTTCCCGCGCGCCGTACTTGAGGCGGCCGAAAAGGCGTCCTACGAGGTGTATGCGGAAATGGAAGCCAAGAGCCCGCACTTCAAGCGCATCTACCCGGAGTGGAAGAAATTCCGCGACGAGCAGTTCCTCTGGTTCCGCGTGGCTGAGAACACCTACGACAACTACATCTTCAATTCAAAGGTCGGCCAGCCGGCCGCAGCGAAGAAATAGTCTCGCGCGCATAAAAAAACCCCGCCTCGGCGGGGGTTTTTTTCGCCTGTGCGGCGCGAGGCCTACTTCTTGTCCGGCGTGCTGAAGTCGGGCGCCGCAGGCTCTTCCCCGCCTTCGCCTTTCCTCTCGAACTCCGAGGCCGGCAGTTCGATCTTTATCTTGTTCGGGTCTACGTTGTTGCCCTTGTCGAGGAAGGAGGTGACCAGCCCCGGCCAGAAGATCACGATTGCGACCATGATCACCTGCAGCACGACCCAGGGAATCGCGCCCCAGTAGATGGCCGAACTCTTGATCTCCTTGGGCGCGATGCTGCGCAGGTAGAACAAGGCGAACCCGAACGGCGGGTGCATGAAGGAAGTCTGCATGTTGACGCAGAGCAGCACTCCGAACCAGATCAGGTCGATGCCGAGCTTCGCCGCGACGGGCGCGAGAAGCGGCACGATGATGAACGCGATCTCGAAGAAGTCGAGGAAGAAGGCCAGGAAGAACACGAACACGTTGACGAAGATCAGGAAGCCGACCTTGCCGCCGGGCAGGCCCGAGAGCAGGTGCTCGATCCAAAGGTCGCCGTCGACCCCGCGGAATACGAGCGTGAAGATGGTCGAGCCGATCAGGATGAAGATGACCATCGCGGTGATGCGCATCGTCGAGCGGGAGGCTTCCGCAATCAGCCCTCGCAAGTCCTTGATGAACACTGCTTCGAGCATCACGATGACCAGGCCCGTGTAGAACACCAGGAAGAGCGGCGTCTCGGCCACCTTCATTATTGAAGTGGTCGCGGCAATGACACCCTCCGGCACGCCCGGGGTCTGGAGCATAAAGAGCAGCGCGAGCAGGGCAATGGCAGCCGATGCGACCCAGGAAGCGATCTTGCCGCGCCTCGAGAATTCCGGGCGGTGCAGCACTGCGAGCACGATCGCGCCGACCGTCCCCATGGCGCCGCCTTCCGTGGGCGTCGCAAGTCCGAGGAAGATGGTGCCAAGCACGAGGAAAATGAGCACCAGCGAAGGCACGATTCCCCAGAGGCACTTCTTCACCAGCGGCCACCCCGAAAGCGTGCGCGATTCCCGCGGAATGCCCGGGACCCATTGCGGCTTCACGAAGCTGACGATCAGCACGTAAAGGCTGAAGAGCAGCACCTGCACCAGGCTCGGGCCCCAGGCGCCGGCGTACATGTCGCCGACCGAGCGGCCGAGCACATCGGCCAGGACGATCAGCACGAGCGAAGGGGGAATGAGCTGGGTGATCGTTCCCGATGCGGCGATTACGCCCGTGGCGAAGCGCTGGTCGTAGCCGTAACGCATCATCACCGGCAGCGAAATCAGGCCCATCGCAATCACCGATGCTGCGACCGTGCCGGTAATTGCACCGAGGATGGCGCCTACCACTATGACCGCGTAGCCCAGTCCGCCGCGCACCGGCCCGAACAGTTGACCCAGCCCGTCGAGCAGGTCTTCGGCGAGGCCGCACCGCTCGAGGATGGCGCCCATGAGCGTGAAGAACGGGATTGCTAGCAGCGTGTCGTTCGCCAGGATGCCGTAGACCCGCTCAGGGAGGGCCTGCAACAGGCTGAAATCGAAAAAACCGAAGTTGATCGCGAAGAAACCGAAAAAGAGACCCACGGCGGCCAGGGAGAAAGACACCGGATAGCCAACCAGCATGAACACCACGAGGCCCCCGAACATGAGGGGCGCCATCAGTTCGCGGGAGATCATTGGAGGGGCCTTTCGTAGTGCAGTTTGGCTTCCATGTGTCCCGTCAGCATCGCGATGCGCTTGATGAGCTCAGAGATGCCCTGCAGGCTGAGGAGGGCAAACCCGAGGGGAATGAAAATCTTGACCGGCCAGCGGATGAGGCCGCCGGCGTTCGTGGACACCTCGTTCTCGGCCCATGAATTGTGGAAGATCGGCCAGGACAGGTACGCCATGATCAGCGTGGCCGGCAGCAGGAACAGGACCGCGCCGAAAATGTCGACGCCGATCTGCCGGCGCGTGGAAAGGTTGCTGAATATGATGTCGACCCGGACGTGCTCGTTCCTCTTCAGCGTATACGAGGTGCCCAGCATTACCATCGCCGCAAACATGTACCACTGGATTTCGAGCCAGGCGTTGGAGCTGAGGCTGAAGGCGTAGCGCGAAAAGGCATTCCCCGCGCTGATCAGGCAGGACAGGAGCACGAGCCAGTTAGCGACATAGCTCAGGCGCTCGTTCATCGCATCGATCAGGCGGGAAAGGGCAAGCAAAGCCTTCATCCGGTCTCCTCCGAAGAATCGGGCGGCAGGCTCGCTGGTGGCCTGCTCAATCTTCTCTCGCGGGCGGTGCTGGCAGCCCGGGCCGATTCTGTACGATTGGCATGGATCGGGCAATGAGCATCCATCTGAGATACTGACGAAACTTTGACTGCCCTGAAAATGAGCACTTTCGACTTCGACGCGCCGGCCGACCGCAGCGGCACCCACAGCGTCCGCTGGGAAAAATACGCCGGGCGCGACGTGATTCCCCTGTGGGTTGCGGATACCGATTTCCATGCGCCGCCCGCGGTTGTCGATGCGCTCAAGCGGCGCCTCGACCAAGGGGTCTTCGGCTACACGCTGGCCCCGCCGGAACTGCGCAGGCTGATCGTCGAGCGCATGGCGCGGCTTTACCATTGGGCGATCGAGCCGGACTGGGTCGTATTCCTGCCCGGCGTGGTTTCCGGGCTCTATATGGCCGCCAACCGGTTGTCCGATCCCGGCGATCACCTGATCTCACCTGCGCCCGTGTACTACCACCTGTTCCGCGCCGCCCAGCACGCGCCGCGCGACTGGACGGACGTGCCGATGGTTCTCGAGGGCGGCCGCTGGGTCTGGGACGAGGCGCGGCTGGCCGAATCGGCGCGCGCCCGGTCGCGCCTGCTGATGCTCTGCAATCCCCACAATCCAGGCGGCACAGTCTTTCGCCGACACGAGCTCGAGCGCATTGCCGCGTTTTCCGAAAAGCACAACCTGACCATTGTCTCGGACGAAATTCATTGCGACCTGCTGCTCGAGGAAGGCCTCGTGCATTGCCCGATCGCGAGCCTGTCGCCCGCCGTGTCCCGCCGGACGGTCACGCTGATGGCCCCCTCCAAGACGTTCAATACCGCCGGGATTGGTCTCGCTTTCGCTATCGTCGAAGATCCTGCGCTGCGCGAAGCCTTCTCCTTCGACCTCAAGAAGTCGGTGCACGACGCTTCGTTGTTTGCCTACGAGGCTGCGGTCGCCGCCTACCGGGATGGGGATGCATGGCTCGCCGTCCAGCTCGAGTACCTCAGGGGCAACCGCGGTCTCGTCGAGGCCACCGTTGCGCGCCTTCCCGGCGTCGAGACGGTCCACCTCGAGGCGACCTACCTCTCGTGGATCGATTGCTCTGGGCTCGGCGTGGCCGACCCGCATGCGCTTTTCCTCGAGCACGGCCTGGGCCTTTCGCCGGGCGCCGATTTCGGGGCACCGCAATTCGTGCGGCTCAACTTCGGTACGCAAAGGAAGGTACTGGCCGAGGCGATGAAGCGCTTCGAGAAAGCCGTCACCTCAACGCAAAAAACGTAACGTTCTAGGCCTGCTTGCAGAGTTTCCGCGTGCGGGCGAGCACCCGGTGCAAATGGCCTTCCGGAAGGCCCAGTTCATCCATGTGCGCCACGGTGTTTGCGAGGTAGTCGACGTTCTGCCCGCGCACCCCGCAGCCTTGCGCGACCAGGCGCGCGGTGCGGGCAACGGACAAATCCCCGGCAAATTGGGGGTGGCGGTGGTCGGCGATGAAGGTGAGCGCGGGCGCGGCCCGCCGGCCGAACCTGACCATGAGCATGCGCGGCTCGTAAACGTGGTTCACCATTTCGCGATCCCACAGCTCTTTCAAAGTCGGACGAACGCGGGAACCGGCGATCCGGAACGCAACGCCCCAGCACGAGCCGCCCGGGCACAACCCCAGGACCAGCCCCGGCTTCTCGGGGGTGCCGCGGAGGCGGTGCGAGTAGATGCACAGGGACCGGTGATAGCCGTAGAGGTGGGCGGCATGGCGCTCGGCATACCGGAAATCCGGGGACCACATGAGGGACCCATATCCGAAGACCCAGAGGTCGCCGGGCGGCAGGTGCGCGGAAAACCGGGCCAGGTGCTTTTCCAGCGAGTCTTCCGGCGGGTTGCCCATTGAAACTGATTATAGGGGAGGGTGCATTAAAATCGACCCAGTCAACCCCAGGCGCAGACATGAAAGACACTCCCTCCATAGATTGGCCGCTCGCCCTGCACAAGGTGTTGCGCGAGGCGCGCGTCAGCCAGGTCGGCTTCGTCCCCGATGCAGGCCACAAGCGCCTGATCGAGCTTTGTCAGGATGAGAAGAGCATGCGCGCGGTGGTCTGCACCACTGAGGAGGAAGCTCTCGGGCTGGTCATGGGCGCCTGGCTGGGCGGGGAGAAAAGCGCAGTCCTCATGCAGTCGAGCGGCGTGGGCAACATCATCAACACGCTCGGCACCATCAAGGAATGCCGCTTTCCGCTGCTGATGCTCATCACCATGCGCGGGGATGAAGGCGAGTTCAACCCCTGGCAGGTCCCGATGGGCCAAGCCACGCAGACCGTGCTGGAAGCGATGGGCGTCATCGTGAAACGCATCGCCACCGCCGAAGAGTCCGGGCCGGTTGCGGATGCCGCCGTGCGTCTCGCCTATAACAGCTACGCCGCGGTCGCCGTGCTGATTTCGCAGCGCCTCATCGGCATCAAGAGCTTCCAGGACCAGACCGATCGATGACAACCCAAGCAATGAACACTCCCATGAAAGCCACCCTGCACAGGCGTGACGTAGTAAACGCGTTGCTGGCCGACCGCGGCGACCTGCTGGTCATCGCCGGCCTCGGTTCCACCGCGTGGGACATTTCCGCCGCGGGCGATCACGACCTCAGCTTTCCGCTGTGGGGCGCAATGGGCAGCTCGGTGATGATCGGCCTGGGCCTCGCGCTGGCGAAGCCCGAGCGCCGCGTACTCGTCATTACCGGCGACGGCGAAATGCTCATGGGCCTGGGATCGCTTGCGACGGTCGCCGTGCAGAAGCCGGCGAACCTTTCGGTCATCGTCATCGACAACGAGCGCTACGGCGAGACCGGCATGCAGGCGACCCACACCGCGAGCGGCGTGGACCTCAGCCAGGTGGCCGCCGGCTGCGGCTTCAAGCAGGCGCGCCTCGTGACGGACACCAACGGCGTGGAAGCCTTGCGCAAGATGGTGCACGGCGAGCCCGGGCCGAACTTCGCGCAGGTCAAGGTCATCGCCGAAAAGATCCCTCTCATCCTGCCGCCGCGCGAGGGCACGTTGCTCAAGGCGCGATTCCGCCGGGCATTGAACGGCCCGTCCGCCGATGCCCAGTGATCTGATGTCCGATGCAGCACCCGGCTGGGTCGGGCAAGCCGTCCGGCGCAAGGAAGACGCTCCGCTGCTCACGGGCCGGGGAAGATTCATCGATGACCTCGAGCCCGTAGCGGGCCTGCGCCACGCGGCGATCCTGCGCTCGCCGCATCCGCATGCTCGGATTCGCGGCATCGACACGAGCGCCGCGGAAAAACTGCCCGGTGTGATCGGAGTGGTGACCGGCGCGCAAATCGCGCGGGTTGCCGGCATCATCCCGAGCGTCGTGCGCTCCAAGATGCGCTTCCAGGTCTGCGCGACTACGAAGGCCCGGTACAGCGGCGAACCCGTTGCCGTCGTTGTTGCAGTCGACCGGTATGTCGCCGAGGACGCGCTCGAACTGATTGAAGTCGACTACGAACCGCTGCCCGGCGTCGCGCATCTCGATGATGCGGTGAAGCCGGGCGCCCCGCTTCTCTTCGAGGAGGCCGGAACGAACGTCGCGCAGCTGCGCGAGTTCAAGTACGGCGACCCGGACGGCGCCTTTGCCCACGCAGACCGCACGTTCAAATACGCCTACAACTTCCCGCGCTCGATTGCCACGCCGATGGAAACCTATGGCGTGATCGCGCAATTCGAACCGCATCCGGACCGCTACACGGTCTGGTCGAATTTCCAGGGCCCGTTCGTGTTGCAGCCGCTCATGGCCGGCGCGCTGAACGTGGCCGGCAACCGCCTGCGCCTCATCACACCACCGAATTCCGGCGGCAGCTTTGGCATCAAGCAGGCGGTGTACGCGTACATGGTGCTCATCGCAGCGGTGTCGCGCCTGGTCGGCGTGCCGGTGAAGTGGACCGAGGATCGGCTCGAGCACCTGTCGGCGTCCTCGAGCGCGACCGATCGCACCGGTGAAGTGGAAGCAGCCTTTTCCAAGGACGGCGAACTGCTCGGGCTGCGCTATAAGAACGTCGTCAACCTCGGTGCGTACATTCGCGCGCCCGAACCGGCGTCGGTTTATCGCATGCACTCGACTTCGAGCGGTGCGTACCGCGTCAAGAACCTCGCGATCGAGAATACGCTGGTGGTTACGAACCGCATGCCGGCCGGCCTGAATCGCGGGTACGGCGGCCCGCAGTTCTACTTCGCGCTCGAACGCATCATGGAAATCGCTGCGCGCGGGCTTGGCATCGATGCGGGCGAGATCCGCCGCCGCAACCTGGTGCACAAGGACGAGTTCCCGTACGACTCGCCGGCCGGCTCACAGCTCGATTCAGGCGACTACCAAAAGTGCCTCGACGAAGTGCTCCGCCTGGCCGACTACCCCGCGCTGCTCGCCCGGCAGGAAGCGGCACGCAAGGACGGCAAGCTCTTCGGCATCGGCTTTGCGCTTGGCGTCGAACCCTCCGGCTCCAACATGGCTTATGTCGGGCTCGCGCAAACGGCCGAGCAACGCAGCAAGGCCGAACCCAAATCGGGCGCCAACGCAGCGGTCACGATCTCGATCGATCCCAGCGGCGGCATTACCGTGCAGCTCGACAGCACGCCGAACGGGCAGGGGCATGCCACCGTCACGGCGCAGATCGTGGCACAGGAACTCGGCGTGAATCCCGAAGACGTGGATGTCCTTACCGAAGCCGACACCCGCACGATCGCCTGGAGCATCGCCTCAGGCAATTACTCCAATCGGTTCGCCTGCGCCGTGACGAGCGCCGTACTCGGCTGTGCGCAGCGGATTTCGCTCAAGCTGCGGCAGATGGCGGCCGACGAATTCAAGGTCGAGGTCGAAGCCGTGGAACTCGCCGACGGCGCGGCGCGCGTGAAGGCCGATCGCCAGCGCGCAATCGGCGTCGGCCGGCTCGCCTCGAGGGCGCATTGGAATCCGGCTGGGATGCCCGGCGGCATGAGCGCCGGGATGACCGAAACGTTCGTGCTTGATGCGCCCACGCTGACCAGCCCCGGCGACGACGACCGGATCGCCTCTGCAATGACCTATGGGTTCGTCGCGGATCTCGCCGCGGTGGAGATCGACAAGGCGACGGGCCGCATCGACATCGTCAAGTACGTCTCCGTGCATGACGTCGGCACGATGCTCAACCCAATGATCGTCGAAGGCCAGATCAATGGCGGCTTCGCGCATGGCCTGGGCGCCGCGCTGTACGAAGAGCTCGTCCACGACCGCGGTGGCAATTTCGTCTCCGGCACCTTTGCCGAATACCTGTGCCCGACCGCGCCTGAAATGCCCAAGGTCGACATTGGTCACGTGTCCACGCCGACCCCGGTAAACGCGACCGGCGCAAAGGGCATGGGCGATGGCAGCTCGATGCTTGCGCCCGCTGCGCTCGCGAATGCGGCTGCAGATGCGCTCGGACGCGAGGACGTGGAGCTTCCCCTCGCGCTGAATCGCGTCTGGGAACTGGCCAACGGCCACGCGGTCACGCCCAGCGGCACCTATGCGCCTGCTACAACACGGCCCGGCCAGATCGAGTTGCCCGGCTCCCTGCAGGGCGAAGGCTTCACCGTGCTTTCGGCGCCGCCCGCGGAAGTCTGGCGGCGACTGCTCGACCCCGAGGTTCTCAGCGCAGTCATCCCCGGCTGCAGGAAGATGGAACGCACCGGCGCCGACGCTTTCCAGGCGGAGGTGAGCATCGGCGTGGCCGGCATTCGCGGCGTGTATGCGGCGAGCATCCGCGTCGCGGACCAACAGCCGCCTGCCTCCATGCGCATGGAATTCCGCGCCCAGGGGCGGCTCGGCAACGGCCACGGCAGCGCGCTCGTCGAACTCGTCCCGGAAGGCGCCGGCACGAAGCTCACCTATCGCTACGGCGCGGATGTGGGCGGGACGGTGGCCGCAGTCGGCGCGCGCATGCTGGGCTCCGTCACCGGTGTGCTCATCGCGCAATTCTTCAAGTCGTTCGAGCAATATGGCAGGGACCCGGCCAAGGCGGGCCTTCTCGACAAGGTCGGCGGCTGGTTCGGGCGGGGCAAGGCATGAAGCCGGTCGCCTTCGAGTACTGCAGTCCGGATTCGGTCGCCGAGGCCCTCGCGGCGCTCGAGGAATTCGGCGCCGAGGCAAGCGTGCTGGCCGGCGGCATGTCGCTCGGCGCGATGCTCAACATGCGCCTGGTGCGGCCTGCGGCGGTCATCGACATCAAGCGCATTGCGGGGCTGGATGCGGTGAAGATCGGCGGCGAGGTGCGCACGGGCGCAACGCTACGTCAGGCTTCAGCGCTCGCCGACGAGAAGCTCATGCAGGCGGTGCCGTTGCTGGCGCTGGCCTTGCCGCACGTGGGCCACTACCAGACGCGCAATCGCGGCACGCTCGGCGGCTCGATCGCGCATGCGGACCCGAGTTCCGAGATCCCGCTGGTGCTTACGACACTTGGTGGCGCCGTGGAACTGCAATCGAAGCGCGGCGGAACGCGACGTGTCCCCGCGCGCGAGTTCTTTCGCGACATCCTCACAACGACCCGTGAATCCAACGAGCTCGTCACGGCGCTGTTCTGGCCCGCCAAAAAAGCAGGCGCGGGGGTTGCGTTTGCGGAGATTGCCCAGCGTCATGGAGATTTTGCGATCGTCGCCTGCGCGGCCGAGGCGGTGCTGAAGCCCGATGGGTCGCTCAAGGAGCTTGCGTTCGGCCTCGGTGGCGTGGAAAGCCGGCCAATCGTGGCGGACACTGCAGCTTTCCTCGGGAAGCGCGCGGATGCCGCATTGGCTGCGCAAATCGCGGATGGCGTGTCGAAAGCCGTTTCGCCCATGAGCGACTACAAGGCGACCGCGGACTATCGGCGCGCGCTGATTTCGGCGCTCGGCGCCCAAGTCCTCGCCGAAGCGTTCTCGAACGCAGGGACGCTGGCATGATCCGCCTCAAACCCGGCACACGTCATCCGGTCACGCTCACGGTTAACAGCAAGACGCTGACCGGACTGGCGGAGCCGCGCACGCTGCTGACCGACTTCCTGCGCCATGAGCTCAAGCTCTTTGGCACGCACGTCGGCTGCGAGCATGGCGTCTGCGGCGCCTGCACAGTCATGGTCGAGGGCCGCGCCGTGCGCAGTTGCACGCAGCTGGCCGTGGAATGCGACGGGGCTACGATCAAGACTGTGGAAGGACTGTCGCCGGACGGCACGCTCAACGTGCTGCAGAGCGCTTTTCGCCGGCATCACGCCCTCCAGTGCGGTTTCTGCACGGCCGGGATCCTGATGTCCGCAACGGATTACCTCGCCGCGAATCCGGATCCCTCGGAAGACGAAGTGAAGGACATGCTGTCCGGCCATATCTGCCGCTGCACCGGTTATTACCCGATCGTTGCAGCGATACTCGACGCGGCGCGCGAACTGCGGGCCGCAAAACAGGATTCTTAAGGAGCCTTCACCATGACGAAGTACGCTAAAGACCGCGGGGAACTGCTCGCCGAGCTCGACGGCATGCGCCTGGACGTCGACGCGGCCAAGCGCGTCGCCACGCTGACGCTCGACCGGGCGCCGCTCAACATCGTGTCGTACAAGGCGCGCTCGCAGATCGGCGCGCTCTTCGAGGAAATGGGTCGCGATCCGGAGGTTGGCGTGATCGTCGTGCGCGGCGCGAACGGCGTGTATACCTCGGGCGGCGACGTGCGCGGCTTTTTCAAGGTGCCGCGCGACGGCATGTCGCATTTGGCCTGGAACATCGGCGCACCAGAGCGCTGCCCCAAGCCCGTCATCTGCGCGATGGAGAAATACGCGTTCGGCGTCGGCTGGGAACTCGCGCTTGCCTGCGATTTCCGCCTGGCCACCAAGGACACGCTCGTGGCACTGCCCGAGATCACCATCGGGCAGATGCCGGGTTCGGGCGGGAGCCAGCGCGTGCTGCGCATGGTCGGCATGACGCGCGCCAAGGACATGGTCCTCATGGGTCGCCGGCTGCCTGCGCCCGAAGCGCATTCGTGGGGGCTCATCACCGAACTCGCCGAGGACTCGGCCGCCCTCGACAAGCTGGTCGACAGCTATTGCGCGAAGCTCAACGCGCTGTCGCCGCTTGCGCTTTCTTCGCTCAAGCGCGTGCTGAACCAAGGCGAGGATTGCTCACTCGAGGCGAGTTTCGACCTCGAAGGCCACGCCTACGAAAAGCTGCGTGACTCGCACGATTACAAGGAAGGCGCGGAAGCCTTCTTCGAGAAAAGGAAGCCCAAGTACACCGGGAATTGATCGTCGTTGCCTGAACCTTCCATCAAGCGGCCGCGAAGAGCCGCCATCCATCTACAGGAGACAAACATGAAGCACTTGACCATCGCAGCCGCGATCGCCGCCGCGTTTACGGCTACATTCATTTCGACGGGCGCGCACGCCCAGCAGGGGCCGATCAAGATCGGCGTCGTCACGCCGCTGACGGGCACGTACGCCGGCATCGGCCAGCAGGTGAAATGGGGGATCGATCTCGCCATCAAGGAGATCAACGACAAGGGCGGCATCCTCGGCCGAAAGGTAGAGGCGATCTACGAGGACGAAGAAGCGAATCCGAACGTCGCGGTACAAAAGGCCGAGAAACTCTTCCAGGTTTCGAAAGTCGATTTCCTCACCGGCACGGTCAACTCGGGCTCCACGCTCGCAGTCGGCCAGGTCGCAGAGCGCAACCAGCGCCTCGCGGCTACCACCGTTTCGTTCTCGGACGCGATCACCGGCGACAAGTGCTCTCCGAACATGTTTCGCGTGAATGCCAAGGCAGGCATGCAGTCGGCGGCGTTAGCCGAGTGGATGGTCAAGGAGAAGCCGGGCGCCACGGTGTATTACCTCGGGCCGGATTACGAGATGGGCCGCAGCACTGTCGCGGCGTTCAAGGCCGCGGCAGAGGCGAAGGGCGCCAAGTCGGTGGGCGAAGTGTTTGCCCCGCTCGACAACAAGGACTATTCGCCGTTCTTCGGCCAGATCCGTGCCGCCAAGCCCCAGGTGCTGTACACGTCGGTGGCCGGCAACGACACGGTGCGGTTCCTGAGCCAGCTCTCCGAGTTCGGCCTCGCCAAGCAGATGCAGATCGTCGGCGCGGCCGGCAGCGTGACCGCGCAGAACATGGGCGCGATCGGCAAGGCGGCGGACGGGTACGTCACGGGTGCGGCGTACTCAGCCGAGCTCGACAATCCCGCCAACAAGAAATTCGTCGCCGACTTCAAGAACACATGGAAGGCGGAGCCGGACCTCTATGGGGTGGATTCGTACGGCGTGATGTATTTCTACAAGGCCGCGGTCGAGAAAGCCAAGACCACCGACACCGACAAGCTGCGCGCCGCAATGCGCGGTCTCGAGTGGGACACGCCGCAGGGCAAGAAGACCATGCGCGCCGGGGACCATCAGGCGATCCAGGACATGTATGCCGTGAAAGTGGTGAACGGCAAGTTCCAGATCATAAGTAAGGTGCCTGGCGAAGCGGCAGTCGGCGCGGACACGTGCACGAAGTTCTAAAAGGCAATTAAGCGTCTCAATGACCGAGCTCATTGAGACGCTTCAATTTGTTTACGCGCCGCAGGTCGTCAATGGATTGGCGATCGGCGTTGCGGTGATCCTCATGGCGCTCGGGCTCACGATCATCTTCGGCCTGCTCGACGTGATCAACATGGCGCACGGCGAGTTCTACGCGCTCGGCGCCTATCTCGGCATTACGCTCGCCTCCAAGGGCGTCAATTTCTGGCTGTGCCTCGCGATCGTGCCGGTGGTGATGGCGCTGATCGGCTATTACACCGAGCGCGCGCTCATCCAGCGCGTGTTCCATTCCAAGGACCGGCACATCCTCACGCTGCTCCTCACGTTCGGCCTCGCGATCATCGCGGAGGACGCCTTCAGGCTCGCCTACGGGCCGAATCCCTACAAGCCCGAGTCGCCTATTCCCGGCGCAAGCGAGCTCTTCGGCATGATCCTGCCGAATTACCGCCTATTCCTCATCGTGGCGGGCTCGGCAATCATCGTCGCGGTGTGGTTGGTCGTGTACCGCACAAGCCTCGGCGCGATGGTGCGCGCGGCGGCGTTCGATCGCCACATGGCTTCCTCCCTCGGCGTGCCGGTGTCCAAGGTTTATGCAGGCACGTTCGCATTCGGCGTCGCGCTCGCCGGGCTTTCGGGCGTGCTGCTCGCGCCGATCTATTCCGTGTTCCCGACAATGGGCAAGGACTTCATCCTCATGGCGTTCTCGGTGGTCATCGTCGGCGGCATGGGTTCGATCAAGGGTGCGGTGATCGCCGGGCTGGTGCTCACGCAGATCCAGTCGCTGTCGAGCCTCTACATCTCGCCGGTGTGGGGCGACCCGCTCGTGTTCGGCATCATGGTGCTCTTCCTCATGGTTCGACCTCAGGGCCTCGCAGGGCGCCTCGGCCATGGCTGACCCGACGTCGCGGCCCCCGCTGCCGGATGCGGTTGAGCACTCGGCCGCCGGGGGACGGCGCCTGCTCGCGGCGCTGTTCGTCGCGCTGGCGCTCGTGTTTGCCGTCGTGGCGACAGCGACCGGCGACACGTTCTTCTTCCGCCTCGCAACCGAGGCGCTGATCTTCGCGGGCCTTGCGTTGTCGGTCGACCTGCTCCTCGGCCACACGGGGTTGCTGTCGCTCGGGCAGGCGCTGTTCTTCGGGTTCGGCGCGTATGTCTCAGGCCTCGTGCTGAAGAACGTTGCGCCGTCTTTCTGGGCGGCCATCGGCATTACGTTCGCCGCAGCGCTCGTCGTAGGGCTCGCCGCCGGGATCATCTCCATCCGCGCGCGCGGCGTGTACTTCGCGTTGATCACGTTCGGTCTTGCGCAGGTCGCCTTCAAGGTCGTCTTCAATACGCGCGAAATCGGCGGGTCGGACGGCATCATCGGCATCCCGCAGATCCGCGCGGACTTCGGCCTCTTCTCGGTCGACACGCAATCCCCCGCGGGTTTCTTCCTGCTCACGCTCGCGTTCATGATGCTGCTCTACGCCGCGTGCGCCTATCTCATGCAGACGCCGTTCGGCCGCATCCTCGCCGCCATCCGCACGAACGAGCCGCGCGTGGCGTTTCTCGGGTATCCGGTGTGGCAGGCGAAGCTCGCGGCGTTTGTCGCGGCGGCCGTCGTCGCAGCGCTCTCGGGCGCCCTCTATCCGATGTTACGGGGCCTCGTTTCGCCCGAGCTGCTCGCGTTCCAGACGTCGGGGAACGCCGTGATCATGGTCGTGATCGGCGGGGTCGGGACGCTGACCGGCGCGCTCTACGGCTCGGTCATCCTCACGGTGCTCAAATCGGTGATCGGCACGTTTACCGAGCACCACCTCATCCTGATCGGCGCGCTCTTCATGCTCTCGGTGATCTTCTTCCCGAAGGGCCTCGCCGGCTACGCGCTGCCGCGCCTCGAGCGTTGGCTCAACCGGCGGTCGGGGCCATGAGCGAAGCGCTTCTCCAAGTCGAGAACCTCGCGATCAACTTCGGCGCGCTGCCGGCCGTGAGCAACCTTTCGTTTCGTGCGGCCAAAGGCGGAATCACCTCGATCATCGGGCCCAATGGCGCCGGGAAAAGCACACTCTTCAACCTGGTTTCGGGTGCGCTGCAGCCGCAGCGCGGGCGGGTCGAGTTCGCCGGTGAAGAGGTTACCGGGTGGGCAACGCACCGGCTGCTGCGCGCCGGCCTCTCACGCTCGTTCCAGATCACCAACCTGTTTTTCGAACTGAGCGTATTCGAGAACCTGCGCCTGGCTGCGCAGATCCTCGAGCCCGCCGGGCACTGGCTGCTGCCCGTGGCGAGGAGCACCAAGGGGCGCGAGCGAGCCGGCGACCTGCTCGAACGCTTCGGTCTCGCGGAGAAAGCCGGCAGCCTGGCAGGGCACCTCTCGCACGGCGAGCAGCGGCGCCTGGAGATTGCGATGGCGCTCGCCTCGCGGCCGAAACTCCTGTTGCTCGACGAGCCCACGCAAGGCATGTCGCACGGTGACACGCAGTCGACAGCCGACATGATCAAGTCGCTGGCCGGCGATCTTACGATCCTCCTCATCGAGCACGACATCGACGTCGTCATGAATCTCTCGGACCACGTCGTCGTCATGCACCAGGGCGCGAAGCTTGCCGAGGGCACACCGGCCGAAGTGCGCGAGAACCCGGCGGTGCAGAAAGCCTACTTAGGCGGGGTGCACTAATGCACCGCGGCGGCCTGCACTGATGCTCGCGCTCGACAATCTCCACGCCCACTATGGCCTTGCGCACGTGCTGCAGGGCGTTTCGCTGAACGTCGCAAAGGGCGAGGTCGTCGGCGTATTCGGCCGCAACGGCGTCGGCAAGACCACGCTCATCAAGACGGTGGCCGGCTGGTTGGCGCCGACTTCCGGCTCCATCAAGTTTGAAGGCGCCGAGATTGCGGGCCTCGCCTCCGACCGCATCTGCCGGCTGGGGGTCGGGCTCGTGCCGGAGGATCGCCGGGTGTTTCCCGGCCTCACCGTGGAAGAGAACCTGCGCCTGGGGCTGATGCAATCGCCGGGTCGCTCGCGCAGCGAATCCAAGCAGGCGATCGAGCGCATTTTCGCGCGCTTTCCGCGACTGGCCGAGCGGCGTACTCAGATGGGGACGACGCTCTCCGGCGGCGAGCAGCAGATGCTCGCGATCGCGCGCGTGCTCGCCGGCACGCCGCGCCTCCTGCTCATCGACGAGCCGACGGAGGGCCTGGCCCCCATGGTCGTGGACGAGATCTTCGAGCTGATCGCCGGGTTCCGGGCCGACGGCATCCCGGTGCTGCTGGTCGAGCAGAACGTCCTGCGGGCGCTGGAAGTCTGCGACCGGTTCGTGGCGCTGGAGCGTGGGGCGATCGTGTTTTCCGGATCCGCGCGGTCGGAGGCCGATCGCGGTAAATTAATCGCGGCAATCGCGGTCTGAGGACTACCTAGGATGAAGCATGTTTGATCTGGGACGCACTTTCCTGCAGAGCGTCGAACGCCGCCCGAACCGGCTGGCGCTGGTCGATGGCGATGTCCGGCTGACATATGCGCAGTGGCACGAGCGCATCCTGCGGGTGGCCGGCGCGCTCGACGCAATGGGCCTCACCCGTGGGGACCATCTTCTCGTCGTGCTGCAGAACCGCTGGGAGATGGCGACCCTGCACTGGGCCTGCCAGTTCCTCGGCCTCATCGTCACCCCGGTCAACTGGCGCGCCAAGGGTGACGAGCTCGAGTACTGCGCGCGCGATGCCGATGCGCGCGCCGTCGCGTTCGAAGGCATCAGCGCCGAAGCCGTCGCCGAATCGGCGGCTTGCCAGGGAATCCCCCGTATTGCCGTGGGCGGCGCGCAGGGCGGGACCCACGCCTTCGCCGGCCTGCTGGCCGCGTCGCCGCCTGCGTCACCTTACCGGGCCACCGCCGAAGACATCTCGCTGATGCTCTATACGTCGGGCACGACCGGCAAGCCCAAAGGGGTCCCGCGCCGCCACCGCGCCGAGCGCGCCGCGGCCATCGCGCAGGTCGCCCAGTACAGCTATGCCGTCGGTGAAGTCACGCTCGGCGTCATGCCGCTCTATCACACGATGGGGGTGCGCTCCCTGCTGTCGATGGCGATCGTCGACGGAACGCTCGTCTGCCTGCCGCGCTTCGATGCGGCGGAGGCCTTGCGGCTGATCGAAACCGAAAAGGTGACCAACCTCTTTCTCGTGCCGACGCTCTACCACGACCTGCTCGGCCACCCCGCTTTCGGCAAGGCGGACATCCGTTCGGTGACAACCATCGGCTTCGCGGGCGCGCCGATGAACGATGCGCTGCTCCAGCGGCTGGCGGCCGCCTTCAAGCCCAAGCTCTTCATCAACCACTTCGGGTCCTCCGAGATTTACACCTTCACGATCGACCGGGACGCACCGGCCAAGCCGGGGAGCGCCGGCCGGGCGGGGGTCAACTGCCGCATCCGGGTCGTCAGGCTCGATGCCGGATCCGGCAAGAGCGGGGTGGAGGCCCTCGCCGCGCCGGGCCAGGAGGGGGAGATCATTGCGGACCTGCGCGGGGACGAGGCTTTCGAGGGGTACTGGAACCGTCCGGACGCGGATCTCAAGTCGCTGAGGGATGGCTGGTATTTCACCGGCGACACGGGCTTTGTCGATGCGGACGGGGACCTGTTCGTCACCGGGCGCGTGGACGACATGATCATTTCAGGGGGGGAGAACATCTCCCCCGTGGACATTGAATCGGTCCTTTCGCTGCACCCGGCGGTAGACGAGGTCGCAGTCGCCGGCCTCCCGGATGAGCGCTGGGGGCAGAAGGTCGTCGCGTTCGTGAAAGGCCGCGGGCCGATCGATGCCGGGATGCTGGATGCCCACTGCAGGAACTCCTCCTTGCCGAACTACAAGCGACCCCGCGAGTACGTGTTCGTGCAGGCCGTGCCCAAATCCCCGGTGGGCAAGATCCTGCGCCGAAAGCTTATTGCGGGTGAGTTCGACAAGGCCTGAACCCCGTGTCAACCGCCCGACAGCGGGCGCGTTATCAGCCGTGGATCCGTTTTGGACCACCCCTACCCTGTCTCCTGGAGGACATCAATGACCAAGCAAAAACTCATCGCCGCCCTGATCGCCACCGCGTTCAGCGCGTCAGTCTTCGCGCAAGCCACGCCCGCGGCGCCGGCCACCCCGGCGACCCCGTCGGCCCAGTCAGCGAAGTCGGACGACATGAAGCCGGCCAAAGCGGCCAAGACGGCGAAGAAGAAAAAGGCGACCAAGAAGAAGGCCGCCAAGAAAGCTTCGTAAGCCCAGGAGCTTCCCGCCGGCTGCAGATCCTGCAGCCGCGGCGCAAAGGCCCGCCCCCGCAAGGGTCCGGGCCTTTGTTTTTCCAGGGCCGGCCGGGGCGCCGACGTGCGCCTTGTTCGCCCGGGATTCCCGGAGTAAATTGTTTGCCTTCCCGCGCACGACCCGTCCCCGAGCGTCCCAGCCCCAATGTTCCTTCTCTCCCGCCTGACTTCCCGTAGTTCGCACTCCCTGGCGGAGATGACGGCCGCAGCCGTCGCGCAGGGACGACACCGTAGCGCGGGCCGGGCCTCGCCCGGCGACCTGGCGGCGATCGGCGCGGACCCCCGTTCCCGTGTCTGCCCAGCCCATCGACGCCCGGCCGCTTCCTGCGGCCCCGCCTGCAAGACCGCACCGCTTCTTTTCCGTTCCGCCGGCCCCTGCTGGCAGGGATTCACTTCGCCTTAAGGAGTACAGCATGGACCGCAGAACATTCATCAAGTCAGGAGCAGCCCTACCAGCGGCTGCCGCGCTGCCCTGGGGCAGCGCTTTCGCAGCCGAGGCGCCGTGGCGCACTTTCGAGATCACCACCACCGTCCAGGTGCTCAAGCCCAAAGGCGTTTCGCGCGCGTGGCTGCCGCTGCCGATGATGGACGACAGCGACTGGCACCGCAGCGGCGGCAACGAGTCTTCCGGCAACGCCGCCCGCACCCAGATCTACCGCGACGGCAAGTACGGTGCCGGCATGCTGTACGCCGAGTGGTCGCCCGAGCAGGCCAACCCGACGGTGGTGCTCAGCAGCCGCTTTTCCACGCGCGATCGCATCGAGGAGACGACCAAGCTCGCCTTGGGCACCCGGCTCTCGCCCTCCGACGTCGCCTTCTACACCGCGCCGACCGACCTGATGCCGACCGACGGCATCGTGAAGCAGACCGCGCTCGACGCTACCAAGGGCGCCAAGGGCGAGATGGAGAAGGCGCGCGCGCTCTACGAATGGATCGTCGACAACACGTTCCGCGACGCGAAGACGCGCGGGTGCGGCGTGGGCGACATCAAGGCGCTGCTCGAGTCGGGCAACCTTGGCGGTAAGTGCGCCGACTTGAATGCGTTGTACGTCGGCATGGCGCGCTCGGTAGGCATTCCGGCTCGCGACGTCTACGGCATTCGCGTCGTCCCGTCGCAGTACGGCTACAAGAGCCTGGGCGCAGGGTCGGAAATCATCACCAAGGCGCAGCACTGCCGCGCCGAGTTCTTTGCGCAGGGCCGCGGCTGGATCGCAGTGGACCCGGCCGACGTGAGGAAGGTGGTGCTCGAAGAGCCCCCGGGCAACCTCAAGGTCGACGACCCCAAGGTCGTGCGGATGAGAAAGCAGCTCTTCGGCTCGTGGGAGATGAACTGGCTCGCGTTCAATAACGGCCACGACATCACGCTGCCGAACTCGGGCGGGCGCAAGATCGCCTTCCTCATGTACCCGCAGGCCGAGACCGGTGGCGCGCAGCTCGACAGCCTCGAGCCCGACCAGTTCAAGTACGAGATCAAGGCGCGCGAACTCAGGGCATGAGGCGAGGCCCGCAGGCCGCCGCGCTGCTTGCGGCGGCCTTTTCATTTCTGTCGACCCCTGCGGTTGGCGCCGAGCTGCGGCCCTGGACCGGCCCGACGCCGGCGTTCGAGCTCAAGGATCTCGAGGGCAAGGCGCAACGGCTGGAGGCCTACCGCGGCAAGGTCGTCATCCTGAATTTCTGGGCCACCTGGTGCGAGCCCTGCCGCGAGGAGATGCCGTCGCTCAACCGCTTGCGCAAGGCCCTCGAAGGCCAGCCGGTCGTCATGTTCGCGGTCAACTACGGCGAAGGCGAAACGCGCATCGCGGAGTTCCTCCGCAAGGTGCCGGTCGATTTCCCGGTGCTGCTCGACCGCGACACGCAGGCCGGCCGCGCGTGGAAGGTCCGGCTCATGCCGACCACTTACATCATCGGCGTCGACGGCCGCATCCGGTACGGCTATGCGGGCGAGCTCGACTGGGGCACCGAGGCGATGCGCGCAAAAATCACCGCCCTCGCTGCGGAGCGGCCTGGGCGATAATTCCGCTCCGCTCGCCTCTTCCAATTTTTAACGCGGTTTACCTGATGCTTTCGATCGCCGTCCGTCCCGCCTGCTTCGCCGCCGCCGTTTCGCTTGCCGCGTTCGCGCCGCCGGCGGTTCCCCAGGTCGATGGCGGGGTTACGGCCCCGTTCGTCACTACGCCCGTGGAAGTGGTGGAGCGCATGCTGGCCCTGGCGGGAACGACGTCCTCGGACTATGTCGTGGACTTGGGCTCGGGCGATGGGCGCATCGTGATCGCCGCGGCAAAGCAATTCGGGGCGCAAGGCCTGGGCCTGGAGCTCGACGCGAAGCTCGTCGCGCAAAGCCGCGAGAGCGCGCGCGCGGCAGGCGTTGCCGGGCGCACCGAGTTTCGCGTCCAGGACGTGCTGCGCGCTGACTTTTCGCGCGCGACGGTGGTCACCGTTTACCTGCTGCCGTGGCTCATGGCGCAGCTCTCGCCGATCTTCCTCGACGGGTTGAAGCCCGGCGCGCGCATCGTGACGCATGCCTTCGTGTTTCCGAGCTGGAAGCCCGACCGCGTTGAAAAAGTGCGCCTCGCCGTACCCCATCCTTCGCAGGGCGACGAGAGCACGATCTTCATGTGGGTCGTACCCGCGAACGCGCGTGGCCAGTGGCAGGCGGATTCGCCCGCGGGCACATGGAGGCTGCGCATCGACCAGAATTTCCAGGAGGTGGACGTGGAAGGAGAAGGCGAGGGCGCGAAGCTCGACATCAAGACAACGAAGCTCGAAGGCGAGCGGCTGAGCTTCACAGGCGCGGCGCGCGGCGCTCCTGTGACCTTTACAGGACGCGTGCAGGGCAACCGCATCGCAGGTGAAGCAAAAGTGGGCGAGCGCACCGTGCCGCTGGTGTTCGCCAAATGAAAGTCGCCGACACGCTGGCCAAAACGCTCAAAGCCTATGGCGCCGAATGGGCGTTCGGCATCCCCGGCAACGATGTGCTCGAGACCGTGCGCGCCTGCGAAGAGGCGGGCATCCAGTTCGTGCTCGGGAAAAGCGAGCCGTCCTGCGCGTTCATGGCCGATGCGGTCTACCAGCTCACCGGCAAGCCCGCGGTGCTGATCCCCGCGCTCGGGCCCGGCATCTCGAACGCGATGTCCGGCATTGCAGGCGCGATGCAGGAGCGCTCGGCCATGGCCATTCTTTGCGGCGAGATGGCCACCAAGCAGATGGGGATCTACAACCACCAGGTGTTCGACCACGTGGCGCTTGCCCGGCCGGTCACCAAGTACGCGGAGAACCTGAATCCCAAGCGTGCCGCGCAGCAGCTCGCCAAGGCGCTCGACATCGCGCTGAGCTATCCCGCGGGCCCGGTCTTCCTGAACGTGCCGGCCGATTACAACCGCGAAGCCGCTGCCGATGAAGAGCCGAGGCACCCGGCCAAGCGTGCGACCAGCGCGCTGGCCGATGATTCAGTTGCTCGACTGCGTGCCGTGGTCGCCGCAGCCAAGCGCCCGATTGCGCTCGCAGGACGCGGCGCGTTGCTTGGTCGAACGCCAGAAGCGTTCAAGCGCTTCGTCGAGGCCTGGAAGCTCCCGTTCTTCACGACCTACAAGGCGAAAGGCATTACGGGCGACTCGCATCCGCTGTGCCTTGGCAGCGTGGGCCTCTCCCCGGTCGTGGACACGGAGAATCTCGCGCTCATCAAGGAAGCCGACTGCATCGTGCTGGTCGGGTTCGATCCGATCGAATTGCGCGACGCGTGGCTGGACGCGTGGCCGCAGGCGCTTCCCGTCGTGAGCATCGACTGGGCGGCGCTCAACCACCGCATCTTCCCGGTCGGTGAAGAGGCGTTGGGCGATGTGCCGACGATCCTCGGGCAGCTACAGCCTTCCGGTGCAGTCACAAGCGCATGGACAGCCGGGCGCTTTGCGGACTTGCGCGCGAAGGTTGCGCACATCGTCCGTCCGCGCTCGCCGGCCAAGGGCATCAGCCCGGCTGCGCTCTTTCGTGCGGTGAGCGACCAGGCGAAGGACGACTGGATCATGACCGTCGACGTCGGTGCGCACCGCATCCTAGCCAACCACGTGCTCGAGTGCCGCACGCCCGGCCAACTCATGCAATCGAACGGCCTGGGATGCATGGGTTACGCGGTGCCCGCGGCCATCGCGGCGCAACTCGTTCATCCCAAGCGTCCCGTCGTCGCGATGCTGGGCGACGGCTGCATGCTCATGACGCAGGGCGAACTCGCGCTCGCGGCCGAGCGCGAATTGCCGATCGTCGTGATCGTGCTGAACGATGCGGCGCTCGCGCTCATCAAGTTGAAGCAATCCAAGATGAACATGTCCCCGCGCGCGACCGATTTCCGCTCGCCGGATTTCGCCAAGGTTGCGGAAGGCTTCGGCGCGAAAGGCGTGCACGTCAACGCGCTCGAAGCTTTCAGCCGCGCGCTCACCGAAGCGGTCGCTTCGCGCCGCTTTACCGTCATCGATGCACAGGTGGACCCATCCGAGTACTGGGAGCAGATGTAGTCCGGCGGCTGGCCGTGCTCGCCACGTGGCTCGTGGCGGGGACGGCGTACGCGCTGCCGGCCGGCGACCATGCGATCACGTTCGGGCGCGGCACGCAGTCGCGCGCTTACCTCCTGCATGTGCCGGCGAAACTCGGTCCGCAGCCGCCGCTCGTGCTCAATTTTCATGCGGGCGGCTCGAATGCGTCCCAGCACCAGAAGCTCACGGGCATGGATGCGGTGGCGGATCGTGAAGGCTTCCTCATCGTCTATCCGGAAGGCACCGGAGTCCTCGAAGGCCAGCTGCAGACGTGGAACGCGGGCGGATGTTGCGGCGGCGCCGTGCGAGACAACGTAGACGACGTGGGCTTCGTGCGGCGCTTGCTCGAGGACCTCTCGCGCCGGCAGGCCTATGACCCGGCGCGGGTCTATGCAACCGGCTTCGATAACGGCGCGATGATGAGCTACCGCCTTGCCGCCGCGCTCTCGGACCGCATCGCGGCGATTGCGCCGGTTGCCGGGACGATTGCGGTGGAGCATTTCCCGACGGTTCGCGCGGTGCCTGTCCTGCATATCCACAGCGCGGACGATCCGAGCGCGCCGTACGCGGGCGGCCGGGGCGCGGCGCTGCCCATGACGACCCAGCGCATCACGCATCTCGGCGTGGAAGCGGGCCTCGCCGAGTGGGCGAAAGCCAACGGGTGCGCGACGCCCCTGGAACAGCGCGAGAAGAAAGAGGCGCAGGGCCACACCGCCACGCTGTTCGCTTACCCGAAATGCCGCGCCGAAGTCCTGCTCTGGAAACTCACGGGCGCGGGCCATGTGTGGCCGGGGGGCGAGCGGGAGAATGTGCCCAAGCCGCTGGGCGCGGGCACCGCGGTGATCGATGCGAATGCCGAGGCGCTGAAGTTCTTCTCCGGCCATCGCCTGCCTAAGTAGTCGCTAGCCCGCTCTCGTCGGCCACGCCGGCGGGTGAAAGCCGAGCGGCACCGGCGGCCTTGTCCAGTAAGCCGGCGTCTCCGACAGCCCCACCACAGGTTTCAGGTGACGGATGCGGCCGTTGGGCGCATCGGTCTCGGTGCATAGCCGTGCAATCTCTTCTTCGGGCAACTCGTTCGGCACGCCTTTGAATGCGGCTTCATCAATGAGTCCGCGATCCACGATCCACTTGCCCGTGCGCGCAAGCGAAACCCGCACGAGCCAGCTGCCGCCTTCGCGCGCGCGGCGGGCGAGCGCCACCATCGCGCCCAGCGCCATTAAGTAGCCGCTCACGTAGTCGATGGCCGACACCGGCAGCAGGCGCGGCTGCGCGGGCGTGCCCGAAGCCTGCGCGATCCCGCTTACGCATTGCACGATCGAGTCGAAGCCGCGCCGCTCGCGCCACGGGCCGGTCGTGCCCCAGGCGCTCAAGGTGACGCAGACGATGCCTGGTCGCAGCTCTGCAAGCGCATCGGGCGAAAAGCCGCGCGCCGCGAGCGCGCCCGGCCGATACGACTGCGAGAACACGTCCGCCTCGCGCACGAGCGCGCGCAACGTCTCAGTGCCTTCATTCGATCGCAGGTCGATTTGCGTCGAAAGCTTCCCCAGCCCCGTGTCGAGGTCGACCAGGCCTGAGTCGGCGAGATGCGACGCCGTGACCTTGAGCACGTCCGCGCCATGCTCGGCGAGCGTGCGCGCGCACGTCGGACCCGCGAGCACGCGCGTGAGGTCGAGCACGCGAACGCCTGCGAGCGGCCGTGAACCCGGCGGCAACTTTTCGGGCGGCGCCTCGCCGATTTTCACGATTTCCAGTAACGACTGGTCGGCCACCGCTGCGGCTTGCGGATGGCGAGCCCACTCCTCGTTGGTACGAATGAGCCCCGCGCAGCCGCCGGCCGCGTGGACGGCGTCCTCCAAGGCGACGCCGTCCCAGCCAAGGCTCAGCTTTTTGGCCGCCTCGCGATCCGCCGGGTGACCGAGCACCTTCAGCGCGGCTTCCCGATGCTGCGCGAAATTGCAGTGGAGGCTGACCCAGCGGCCGTCCCTGACCGGGTACATCCCCGAGTACGCATCCCAGACCGGCGGCAGCGGTTTGCCGTCGATGCGCATGTAGAGCGCGCTCCGCAGCGACGCCACCGCCGCGCGGAGGTCCACCGACACCTGCTGCGGCCTGCCGCCACGCACCGTCCAGAGATCGCTCGCGGCAAGGCCGGTCGCCGCCAGCGAAGCGGCGCTCGCCGCGCCGATGCGAAACGGCGTGGGCAGCACCGGATCGTCCCCGGCGATTGCGACCTGGTCCTTGCCGGCGGAGAGGCCGGCCAGCGCGATCAGTTCGTCGAGTGCGGTGCGGGACATGGGCGCTCGGTTTTCGCACAGAATGCGCTCTGCACGCAAGGAGGCTGCCCGTGACATCCGGACCGTTGGACTTCGAATACCTGTGCGACCTCACGGTGGAGGTCGGTGAGATCCTCACGATGGGCGCGGGGCCGCTCGGCGAGCGGCGCATCGTGCCGATCCTCGGCGGCATGTTCGAAGGCCCGCAGATGCGCGGCGTCGTCATGCCCGGCGGCAACGACTGGCAGATCGTGCGGACCGACGGCGTGCTCGACGTCGACGCGCGCTATGCGTTGAAGGAAGAGCGCGGCGGCGCCATCCGCATCACGAGCCAGGGTTACCGCCACGGGCCGCCCGAGGTGCTGGCCGCGCTCGGGCGAGGCGAGGAGGTGGATCCGAAAGCGTATTTCTTCCGGTCGGTGCTGCGCTTCGAGACCGGCGCGCCGGAGCTCGCGTTCCTCAACAAGACCATCGCAATTGCGAAGGCGCAGCGCCGCGCGCGGCAGGTGCTGCTCACCGCGTACCGCCTGCTGTGAGGTCTGCCCGTTGGCAGCAATTTGCCCTAAGAGCCAATAACGGCGCGGGGGTCGGGCCAAATTTGGCAGCAATCACTTTGGAGGCGGCGATGCGAATCGGTAACGTTTTGGGGCTGGCACTGTTCGCCGCAGGGCTAGTGTCGGCGCCCCTTGCGCATGCACAAGATCCCGCCGCGGCGTGGCCGGCGAAGACCGTGCGCCTCATCCTCCCGTTCTCGCCGGGAGGCGGCACGGACTTCCAGGGGCGTATCCTCTGCGACGCATTGAGCCGCATGTTCGGTCAATCGTTCGTCATCGACTACAAGCCCGGGGCCGGCAGCAATATCGGCGTGGCGGAACTCGCGCGCAGTGCGCCCGACGGCTACACGCTCGGCTGGATCACGGTGGCCTCCCACGCGATCAACCCGACCCTCTACGCCAAGCTGCCGTTCGACCACATCAAGGATTTCGCGCCCGTGTCCATGGTCGGCACCTTCCCGAACTTGCTCGTGGTCAACAATGCCCTGCCCGTGAAAACGGTGCCCGACCTGATTGCGATGCTCAAGAAAGATCCGGGCAAGTACGCGTTCGCGTCCTCCGGCCAGGGCACGTCGCTCCACCTGTCGGGCGAGATGTTCAAGGTGATGACCGGCACGAACATGATCCACATCCCGTACAAGGGTGGCGGCCCGGCGCTGACCGACGTGATGGGCGGCGTGGTGCACATGACCTTCGGCAACATGCCGACGGTGCTCGCACAGTCCAAGGGCGGCAAGGTGCGTGCGGTGGCGGTGACCTCATTGGAGCGCTGGTTCACGGCGCCCGAGATCCCGACCGTGGCCGAGACCGTGCCCGGGTTCGTCGCCATGTCGTGGCACGGTGTCGCCTTTCCGGCCGGCACGCCGCCTGGGATTGTCGACAAGCTGAACGCGGCCATGCAGCGCGTGCTGACCGCGCCCGACGTCGTAGAGAAGCTCGCTTCCGGCGGCGCAAAAGCCTCGCCCATGACTCCCCCGCAGTTCGCCGCCTACATCCGCGAAGACACCGAGCGCTGGGCCCCCGTCATCCGCGCCTCCGGCGCCCGGATCGAATAACTGCGAATAAGTGGGGTCCGAATAAGTGGGGTCAGAGTCGAGATACGGTAAACAACAACCGGGGTCAGAGTCGATTCGCGGTAAACGCACGTGAACATGTCGAACAACCAGCTTAGGTTGCGCCTGACCCTCGCGGCGCTCGTGGTGCTCGTGCTTGGGGGTGCGATTGCGCTAGCGATCTACGCCTCTTCTGACGACGCCGCGCCCGAGTCCATCGGCTACATCGTCATCGACGGCCTCAAGTATCCCGTCGACCCGGCGGACTCGAAACGCTACAAGCGCGACCTCGAGATGTTCGGCGGCAAGGCATCCGTGCTGTTCGACGAATGGAGCCGCTGGTTCTCGCGGCTCTGGCAGGGCAAGGCGCTCGGCGTCACGATTGCCGCCCTAAGCGCACTTGTGTCAGCGCTGCTCTTGCTATTCGCGCGATCGCTGCCGCCGGGCTGACGCATCATCTGATGATATTGCATCACGCATCAACTGGCAATCACTTACCGATACGTCAGCCCGGCGGCAGCGATCGCGCGAATAGCAAGAGCAGCGCTGACACAAGTGCGCT
>JANXRZ010000200.1 GCA_025352885.1 Pseudomonadota bacterium
AAGAAATTCCAGTTCATGTTCGACCGCTACCAGGCAATCATCGACAAGCACAAGACGAGCGACCTCTCGGATTCGCAGCCGACCAAGGGCAACATCGCGGGCGGCCTCACGACGATCGAGGAGAAGGCCCTCGGCAACATCCAGAAGATCGGCAAGAAGTGCATGATCGACGGCGTGCTCGACAAGGCCGAAGAGCCGACGGGTCCGGGGCTCTGGTTCATGGATTCGTCTTCGGCTGCGGCCGAGATGGTCACGCTGTGCGCGGCTTCGGGCTACACGGTCCACTTCTTCCCGACCGGGCAGGGCAACGTGGTTGGCAATCCCATTTTGCCGGTGATCAAGCTCTGCGCGAACCCGCGCACGGTGCGCACGATGTCCGAGCACATCGACGTGGACGTGTCCGGCTTGCTGCGTAAGGAAATGACGCCGGACCAGGCAGGTGATGCGCTGCTCGACTGCATGTTCCGCACGGCGAACGGGCGGCTGACTGCAGCCGAGGCGTTGGGGCAGCGCCAGTTCGTGCTAACCCGCTTGTACGAGTCAGCCTGAGCCGGGGATGACCCCGCTGCAGGTCCGGGTGTGGCGCGGCACGGAGGCCGGCAGCTTCCGCGAGTACGAAGTGCCTCGCCACGAAAGCCAGACGGTGCTGGACGTGGTCAGCCACATCCAGCGCCACCTGGACCCGTCACTCGCCTACCGGTTCGCGTGCCGCGTCGGCATGTGCGGCTCCTGTGCGATGACGGTAAACGGCGTGTCGCGCTGGACCTGTCGCACACACGTGGGCAAGGTGGCCCACGACAACCGGCTGGAGATCGGCCCGTTGCACAACCTGCCGGTGATCCGCGATCTCGTCACCGATATGCGCGAATTCTTCAACAAGTGGGCGAAGGCCAAGGGCCAGTTCAAGGGCACGCGCACCCGGCATGACGAGTTCGAGCCGGTGTCGCCGGTGTCACCCAAGCGCGTGCAAGTCGACGCGGGCATCGAGTGCATCGGATGTGCAGTGTGCTACAGCGCCTGCGATGTGGTCTCGTGGAATCCCGAGTACCTCGGTCCGGCCGCGCTGAACCGCGCCTGGACGCTGCAACAGGATGCGCGCGATGCGGGCAAGACCGAGCGGCTTCGTGCGGTCGCGGGTGACGCGGGCTGCCATAGCTGCCACACCCATATGAGTTGCACCGAGCGCTGTCCAAAGCAGATCTCGCCGACAGCCGGCATTGCAGGTTTGAAGCGCGCCGCGGCCAAAGCCGCCCTCAAGGGCGAGCTTTGAGCGCACGGGCCCAGGCGCTGCTGTGGGTCGGGCAGCGGGGAAGCGCAGCCGTGCTGGCGCTGTGCGTCCTCGTCCACCTCGTCACGATCACCTACGCGGTGCGCGGGGGGCTCACCGGAGCCGAGATCCTTTCGCGCACGCAGGGCCATGCGGGCTGGTTCGCTTTCTACGCGGTCTTCGTGCTCGCCGTGTCCATTCACGTGCCGATCGGATTGCGCGCGATCCTCTCGGAATGGTTCGCGTGGCGCGGCCCGTCGCGTGACTGGGTGCTGGCGGCCTTTGCCGTATTCCTCGCGCTCTTCGGACTGCGCGCCGTGTTCGGGGTGTTCGCATGAGACGCGCATGAACAACGATGCGCGCGCCCGCAACCATCCGGCCTACTGGGCCTTTCTCGTCCATCGATTGTCCGGCCTTGCGCTGGGCCTGTTCCTGCCGGCGCACTTCTGGGCGCTTGGGCAGGCGATCCAGGGAGAAGCCAACCTTGAAAGTTTCCTGCGCTGGACCGATTCGCCGCTGGTCAAATTCGCGGAATGGGGGCTGGTCGTATTGCTCGCAGCGCACATGACGGGCGGCCTGCGCCTGCTTGCGCTCGAGTTCCTGCCTTGGCGCAACTGGCAGAAATCGCTGGCAGCGGCGGCCGCCGGGCTTGCCCTCCTCGCCGGTCTCGCGGTCGCACTGGCCCTGTAGAATTCATTCGCCGAGCCGGCCCCGATTGCAAAAGCGCCGGCCCTAAATCCAAGGAGACCTAAATGAAATTCCGTTCGCTGTTTGCATTGTTCGCGGGACTGGCCGCGGGAATGGTTTGTGCGGCCGTGCAAGCGCAGGCCTGGCCGACCAAGCCGGTCAAGTTCATCGTGCCGTTCCCGCCAGGCGGGGCGACCGATATTTCCGCTCGCCTGATCGGGCAAAAGCTGGGCGACATGTGGGGCCAGACCGTGATCATTGAAAACCGCGGCGGGGCGGGCGGGGGCGTAGGCGCTACAGAAGCGGCGCGCGCTGCGCCGGACGGCTATACGCTGTTCTTCCCTTCAGGTTCGGTGGTCACGGCGAATCAGCATATCTACGCAAAGATGGCCTACAACCCGGAAAAGGATTTTGTCCCGGTCACGAACGTGGTCAGCGGACCGCAAGTGCTCGTGGTCAATGCCAGTTCCCCCTACAAGACGGTGAAGGACCTGATCGAGGGGGCCAAGAAGGACCCCGGCAAGTTCACGTTCGGGCACGCGGGCATCGGCTCGCAGACGCACCTGGCGGCGGAGAACTTCGTGAACACGGCGAAGATCGATGCGGTATCGGTTCCCTATAAAGGCGAAGGCCCTTCGCTCGTTGGACTGGTCGGGGGCGAAACGACTTTCCTCGTGACCAACCTCGCAGCGGCGCTTTCGCATGTGAGCAGCGGCAAGCTGCGCGCCCTCGGCGTGACGAGCAAGACCGAAGCCCCCCAGCTGCCCGGTGTGCCGCCGATCTCTAACACGCTTCTCGGGTTCGAGAACACCGGCTGGTTCGGCATCGTCGCGCCGACCG
>JANXRZ010000227.1 GCA_025352885.1 Pseudomonadota bacterium
GCCAGCGCGTTGGATGACAGGCCACCCTTCTGGATCAGCACCTCCAGTGCAGCCCGGTTCGCCGCATCGCCGAAATACGGGTCGCCCTCGTCATCGGCGTCACGCAGGTTGAAGCGATGATAGTTTGCCCGGTCCTGCCGAATGATCGCGGCGACGCTGGGCAGCGTCACCCCACTCGAATTGACCAGGTCCTGGGTGCCGATGCGGGCCTGGTAGCTGGTGACGAGGCTCTGCGCCCCGGCCGGGCCGGCTAAGACAAGCCCGGCCAGAAGCAGCAGCGCGCGCATCGCCCTCATAGCCCGAACTGGCTGACGAACTTGGTGTTCAGATAGGCCTCGATAGCCTCCGACCCGCCCTCGGTGCCGTAACCGCTGTCCTTCACCCCGCCGAAGGGCACTTCGGGAATCGCCAGGCCCAGGTGATTGATGGTGATCATGCCGGTCTCCACCGCATTGGCCACTGCGTTCGCGGTTTTGGCCGACTTGGTCCATGCATAGGCTGCCAGGCCGAACGGCAGGCGATTGGCTTCCTTGATCGCGTCGTCGAACGTCTTGAACGGGTTGACGATGGCCATCGGGCCGAAAGGCTCGTCGTTCATCGCTTTAGCATCGTTCGGCAGTTCGGTGATTACGGTCGGCTCGAAAAAATTGCCTTCCTTCCCGATGCGGTGGCCGCCCGTGCGCACCTTGCCGCCATGCTTTTGCGCGTCCTCGACGTTGACTTCCATCGCGCTCGTGCGGCGGGGATTCGCAAGCGACCCCATCGTGACGCCGGCTTCCAGGCCGTTGCCGACTTTCAGTGCCTGCGTTGCCTCGACGAACTTGTCGACGAACTTGTTGTAAACGCCTTCCTGCACAAGGAAGCGGGTCGGGGACACGCACACCTGGCCCGCATTGCGGTACTTGCTGCCGGCCATGGTCTTCGCGGCGAGTTCCACATCGGCGTCGTCGAACACGATTACCGGCGCATGCCCGCCGAGTTCCATCGTGACGCGCTTCATGTGCTGGCCGGCCATCGCGGCGAGTTGCTTACCTACAACCGTCGAGCCCGTGAAGGAGATCTTGCGGATCACCGGGTGCGGGATGAGGTAGCTGGAGATTTCCGCGGGAACGCCGTAGACGAGGTTCACAACGCCGGCAGGGACGCCTGCATCGGCATACGCTCGAATCAGTTCGGCAGGGGAGGCCGGTGTTTCCTCCGGCGCCTTGATGATGATCGAGCAGCCGGCGGCCAGCGCGGCAGAGAGCTTGCGCACGATCTGGTTGACCGGGAAATTCCATGGCGTGAAGGCCGCCACCGGTCCGACCGGCTCCTTGATGACCAGCTGGTAGACGCCTTCGGCGCGGGCGGGAATCACCCGGCCGTACGTGCGGCGAGCTTCTTCGGCGAACCAGTCGATCGTGTCGGCGCCGGCGAGGATTTCCATCTTCGCTTCCGCGACCGTCTTGCCTTGCTCCTGCGTCATGAGCGGGGCAATCGCGTCCGCCCGGTCGCGCATGAGGTTGGCGGCCTTGCGCATGATCTTCGAGCGTTCGAAGGCGGAAATCTTGCGCCAGACGGCGAAGCCTTTCTGCGCGGCTTCGAGCGCGCGGTCGAGGTCGGCTTTTTCTGCGTGCGCCAGCCGGCCGATCTCCTTGCCGGTGGCAGGGTTCATGATGGGCAGCGTGCGGCCGGAAGCGGCGTCGCACCATGCGCCGTCGATGAAGAGTTGGGTGTTTGGATACATGGCGGGCTCGTCTTGGCAGTGTTGAAAGGGAACAGCGGGTCCTGCGGGGAAGTGCGAAGCGTACCCCTAAATTTCGCCTTCCGCGCATCGCGCGGCAAAACCGCGCCTCGCCCGCCGGCTCGCCGGACGGACGGCGGTCCTGGCGGCGATTCGGTGGTATAAATGTTGCACAAAACGACCTTAATTCTCCGTCCCAAAACACACTCGAGAATTCCATGAGCCAGAATCGAGACAAGCCCGTCGACCCGGATCCGGACGCGACCATCACTTTTCAGCGCAGCGACCTCGTCAAGCCCGACGACGATGCGACAGTAATGATGGCGTCCCGCGATGCGCTGAAAGAGCCCGCGCACGATGACGATTCGACGGTGGCCATGAGCGCGAGTGGCCTCAAGGCGGCGATGGAAGCCGAAGCCGAAGTGCCTCTGAAGAAAGGTACGCCGCTCGCGGCTTTCCGGACGGACGCGGACCCGGACGCAACCGTGGTCGCGCCGAAGGCGCAGCCCGTTGCGGTGCCGGTGGTCGAGGCGCCCTCCCGCATGCCCATGATCGCGGGCGGCTTGGTGGTCGTTGCGGTGATCGCTTATTTCGTATTCGGTGGCGGTAAGGCACCCGAACCCACACCCACGCCCGTGGCCCGGAAAGTCGAAAGCGCCGCGCCCCCGACCGCTGCCCCCGTTGCTCCCGCAGTCGCCACAGCGCCCGCCGCCGCACCCGTTGCCGCGGCACCGGCGAGCGTGCCGTCCAAACTCAAGGACCTCCTCGCGAAGGACATCAAGCGAGGCGGCGTTACCGTGAGCGAAGAAGGCGGCAACCAGGTCATCAGCTTCGGCGATGCAAACCAGTTCGCTTCGGGCGGCGTCGATCCGGATGCGCAACTGAGGTCACTGCTGGTGAGCGTCGCGGCGGCACTCGACAAGACTGCCGGTTCCGTCGTCGTCGTCGGGCACGCCGACGCGAATCCGAGCAGCAACCCGAAATTCCCGACCAACCAGGCGTTATCTGCCGCTCGCGCCGCGTCCGCTGCGAAGATGATGCTTCCGAAGCTGAAGGACGCCAAGCGCCTCTCCAGCGAAGGCGTCGGCGATACGCAGCCGCTGGGCCCGAGCGACACGGCGGCGAACCGCGCGAAGAATCGCCGCGTGGTGGTCATCCTCAAGCCTGCGTCCTAGGCGACGGGCGGCGCGCTCGCGCCGCGAGGCATGCGGAAGCTGACGCTCGACCGGATCCTGCAATCGCAGGGCTTCGGCACGCGCAAGGCCTGCCGTGCGTTGATCCGCGCGGGCGAAGTTTCGATCGATGGCCAACCGATAACCGAGTTCGCCGAGCCGCTCGCGCCCCAAGGGCTGGAATTCACGGTCCATGGCGAGCAGTGGGCCTACCACGAGCACCTGTACCTCGCGCTGAACAAGCCCCCGGGATTCGAATGCTCGAGAAAGCCCAGCCATCATCCGGGCGTGCTCTCGCTGCTGCCCGAGCAGTTCGCCTGGCGGGAGACGCAGCCGGTCGGCCGCCTGGACCACGACACCACAGGCCTGCTTTTGATGTCGGATGATGGCGCGTTCATCCACGCGCATACGTCGCCCAAGCGGCAGGTGCCGAAGATTTATGTGGCCACCACACGCGATCCGGTAACGCCTGCGCTCGTTTCGCAGCTACTTGCGGGGGTCAAGCTCGATGATGAGCCCGCGCCGATCGGAGTGCAGGGTTGCCGTCAGCTTGACGCGCACCGGCTTGAAATCGTGCTGGTGCAGGGCAAATACCACCAGGTCAAGCGCATGCTCGCGGCAGCCGGCAACCACTGCGCCGCCCTGCACAGGAGCGCTATAGGCGATCTCTTCCTTGAGGCGCTCGGCCTCGAAGAAGGTCACTGGTGCCATCTCGACGTTTCACAGCGCGCGCTGCTCTCGCATGGCAAGGAGGATGCCGAGGGCAGTGGTATCCTCGAAAGCTGACAAGAGGAGCACGCAAATGGCCGAGCCGCAGATGGTGGACCCGCATGGCGTCGTGATGACGGGCGAAAACTCGTTCATCCGGCTTTCGAACGACGGCGGGAAGACGATCGAGGACCGCGTGAGCCACTGGCGAGTGCTCTGGTCGCCCGCGGGGCAGGGCCACGCCCTGTTCATCGAGAGCCCGCTCATCGGCAAGGGCCCGCGCATCTATTCCGACAATATCGGCATGACGCGCTTTCTCCAGCGGCGCATCGAAGTGCTGCTCCACCAGCCGTTCAGCGACGATTCGCTCCCGGTGATCGATGCGGAATTCCAGCGCGCCGGCGATTCGCTCAGCACCGTCGAGGAGCGCATCCTCTCGGACGACGGTGAAATCATCATGACGTGGTGGGAGCTCATGGCGCCGTTCGTGCTGACCGTGCCCCCGGGCGCAATGAACCGGCCGATCGGGGTCTACAGCACTTTCCTGCCGGCTAAGGGCGCACAGCTGGCCGTCAACGGCGAAGCGGCAACCGCCAAGGTGTTCATGCAGGACCGTTTTGGTAAACCTTCGTCAAGTTGCGTGCTCGCATGGTCGGAGACCTGGACCGGGCCTGCGGCTTAGAGTGAAGAAGTGCCGCTCATAAAGGCCAAAGGTTCTCTAGAATAGAGCCTTGATGAGCAAGAAAAATGACACCGTAGTCGGAAACCCGGTCGACACCCCTGTCGACACCCCTGTCGACACCCAGGCCGACATCCCCCTCGATTTCGAGATCGACTTCGACCTCGACCTCGATGCGACCACGACCGGGCCAATCGCAAACCTTGATCCCGACCGGATCGCCGCGCTGAAGAATGCGTCGGCGGGCGACGCGGACCCGGAAATCACGCTGGCGCCGCCGCCGAAGGTGGTGGACCCGGATGCAACCTTCAGCGGACCGCTGACCGAACTCGACCCGGACGCGACGGTCACGGCAGCCGGCGGACGACGGCGCTCCAACCCGTTCGCACCCAAGGCCCTGCCCGAAGCGCTGCAGGCTAACCTCGCCGCGCTCGGCGGCCTCAATCCGCTGATCGCTTTTGCCAACCCCGTCTTGAGTGCGGTCCCGCAGATCGGCGCCGCGCGCAATCATCCCGACCCCGCGCGCCTCAAAGAAACACTGCAGGACCTCATCGAGGCCTTCGAGGCCGGCGCGAGCAAGGCCGGCGAGAGCGGGGAGACCGTTGAAGGCGCCGTTTATGCGCTGTGCTGTCTTGCGGACGATTCGGCCGCTTCGACGCCGTGGGGCAAGGACTGGACGGCCAAGGGGCTGCTTCATGAGATGCGCGGGTCGAAGAACGGCGGGGAAGCGTTTTTCGACCTGATCGAACAGGCCAAGAAAGCCCCGGACGAGAAAGCCAGCCTGCTCGAATTGCTTTACGTTTGCCTCGCGCTCGGATTCCAGGGGCGCTATCGCACGAGCACGGGCGCGAATGCCAGCGCCGACCTCGCACGCATCCAGGCGGAACTCCACACGCTGATCACGCGACGCCGTCCTCGCCCGGTTGCCGGACTCTCCGAGCGATGGAAAGGCGTGGTACCCGCCGCGCGATCGAATCGAACCCCGCAAGGCAGCTCCAAGGGACCCGGCTCCGTTCCCTGGCCGGCGATCGGCGGCGCAATTGCGGTCCTCGTCCTCCTCGTCGCCGGCTATAACTTCCTGGGCCGGACGGCGTCCACGCCGGTGGCGCCCGTTGCTGCGCCTCTCGCCGCAACGCCGGATCCCGTCCCGGCACCGCCGCCTCCCGTGGCCGTCGTGACCGCGGCGCCAGCGCCTTTAGAAACGATGACGACGCGCGCCATCCTCGAGAAAGAGCTGGCGCAGGAGATCCGGCAGGGACTCGTCTCGCTTGGCGATGCCGGCGGGCGAACGAGCATCAGCATCCACTCCGACCGCCAATTCATTTCAGGAACGGTGGCCCCGACGCCTGCAGTGCTGGCCATTATCGAGCGCATTACCGAAGCGCTCGGCCGAACGCAGGGCCCGGTGCTCGTTCGTGGCTACGCGGACAATATTTCGCCCAAGGCCGCGCATTTCCCGTCGAACCTCGAGCTTTCGGCCGCACGGGCGAAGGCGGTTGCCGATGGCATGGCAGCAAAGCTCGGTGAAAACCGCGTGACCAGCGAAGGTGTGGGCGAAGCCGACCCGATCGCGCCCAACGACACCGACGCCAATCGCGCCAGGAACCGGCGCGTGGCCATCATTGCGGGATCCAAGTGACGACCGAAGCACAAGGTAAGCAAGAAAACGCGACCCAGCCGGTCGAAGCCGCCCGTCTGTTCGAGCGCATGGCGGAACTCGGTCCGCAGGAAATCCCGGACGAGACCGCGGCCCGCAATATTGCCGAGCTTCGCGAGCGCTTCGAATCGGCAACGGCTGCGCTCGACTCCGAGCGGTTCACGCGACCCGACGGCAGCCGCGTGTCGGTGCACGAGCTGCCCTGGTATGTCGTGATCGGTGCCCCCGGCACGGGCAATTCGGCCGCGATCCATCACTCCGGGCTGCGGTTCCCGCTCCACGATGACGACACGCCGCCGCAGGTCACCGGCATTGGCGGCACGCGCTACTGCGAATGGTGGTTCAGCGACGAGGCGGTGTTCCTCGATACGGCCGGGCGCTATGTGGCGCACGAAACGAGGAACCTCAAGGACTCGCTTGCGGGCAGCGCCGCGTGGCACGCCTTCCTCGGCATGCTCAAGAAGCATCGCCCCCACCAGCCGATCAGCGGCGCCATCGTCACGGTCAGCGTCACGGACCTGCTGCTTTGGGCGAAGGCCGAGCGCCAGCAGTTCGCCGCGCATGTGCGCATGCGCTTGTCGGAACTGTACGCCGGCTTGAGAACGCGGTTTCCCGTTTACCTGATGATCACCAAGATGGACCTGCTCGCGGGCTTCATCGAGTTCTTCGGCTCGATGGATGAAGAGGCGCGCACGCAGGTCTGGGGTACCACGTTCGACGAAGGCATCGACCCGATGGACATCGCCAAGCGCTACGCGGGTGATTTTGCGACGCTTCAGGACAGGCTTCACGCGGAGATGGTCGCGCGGCTGCAGGAGGAAACCGATCTCGTGAAGCGGGCGTCGATCTACCGCTTCCCGCAGCAGTTCCACGCGATCGGCCCGCTCGTGCAGGAGATCCTCGGCATGGCGTTCTCGATGCACGTCGACCACAATCCGATCATGCTGCGCGGCGCCTATTTCGTCAGCGCAACGCAGGTCGGCAAGCCGATCGACCGCGTCATGCGCACGCTCGAGAGGGCTTTCAAGGTCGAGCACAAGGAAGTGGCCGCCACCGGCCCGGGCAGCAGCTTTTTCGTCACGAAGCTCCTTCGCGAAGTCGTGTTCCCTGAAGCAGGGCTTGCGCAGGACGATCCGGCGTCCGGTGAATCGAGCGGGCGCTCGCCCGCCACAGTCCTAGGCTGAAAGAAACTTCACGAGCAGCGCGGCCACTTGGTCCGGCTGCTCTTGTTGCACCCAGTGGCCGGCCCCTTCGATGAAGTGGCATCCACGCATCTGCGCGCAGGCCAAGTCCTGCATCTTCTGCAAGTCCCCGGGCTTCTGGTAAGGGCCCCAGTCGCTTTTTCCCGCGATGAAGCAGGCAGGGACCTCGATTTTGCGGTCTGCGAACAGTTGCAGCTCGGCCGTAAACCGGCCTTCCGTTCGGCAGCGATACCATTGGAGGCCCCCTTGGAATCCGGTGCGCGCGAATTCCGTGCTGTAAATGCGTAACTCTTCTTCGCTCAGCCACGTGCAGGCGGCAACGGCGTCTGGCGCGGGCATGTCGGGTGCCACTGTGGCGGCCATGTCGCTCGCGAAGTCCATCACGTAATACCGCGGCAGCTTCGCCAATTCGACCGCGGTCCAGGATTCGAGCAGATGCGGCTTGTTGTGTGCCCAGTCCGCGCTCTTCACGTGATAGTAGGCGCGCAGGAAAGCATGAAGCCCCTGCGGGCACTCACGCATGTGCCCATCGGCTTCGCGCGCCGAGTAGTACCACTGGTAATGTTTCCTTGGCACTTCGAGCGCTGCGAGGTCCGCGTGGATCGGATCGGCGACTGAGGGAGGAACGCCTGCGGGCTGGTCGAACGGCAGCACCGGCGGCCCGCCGAAAGGCGAACTCATGAGCGCCACCGACCGGAAAACATCGGGACGCGTGAGGGCGCACCACGCAGCCACCGGCGAGCCGAAATCGTGACCGATGACCGCCGCCACGTCCCGATACCCAAGTGCGTAGACCAGGCCCAGCGCATCGCGAGCGAGATTCAGCAGCCGGAAAGACGCCAGGTCGCCGTCATAGCGGCTATCCCACCCGGTCGTGCGCCCATAGCCTCGCTGGTCCGGTGCAATGACGTGAAATCCCGCCTCCGCAAGCGGAAGCATCACCTTCCTCCAGCTGTAGGCAAGTTCCGGGAAGCCATGAAGGAGGAGGACACACGGCCGACCGGGCGCTTTTCCCCCGGCTTCCAGCACATGCATGTCCAGCCCGTTGATGCCCGGGATTTGGCGCGATCGGATGCCGCTTGGCAGTGTCCCGAATCCGTACCCGGTGGAGTGCGCCATCTTCAAGTTCCTAGCGGGGCCGTGGGGCGCCCGCGGCGGAAATGCAATATGGCCAGCACCAGCGCGGCCGCCTGAAGCAGCGCGCAAAAATAGAACGGCGCACCTATGCGCCAATCCCCCTCGGCGTAGTGCGAGACCATCGCGAGCAGGGCCGCGCCGATCACCGGCGCCACCACGGCCATCAGGCTGTTCAACGAACTCACAGCCCCCAGCATGCGTCCCTGGCTGCCCGAATCCGCGGCGCCGGAGATGATGCTCTGGAGCGAAGCGGACACCGTGGCGCCGAGGATGTTGAGCACGATGATCGCGAACATCATCCAGCCCTCGGTTGCGAGACCCCATGCAAGGTAGGCGAGCGTCGAGGACACAAGCCCAATGACTGCGAGGCGTTGCGGAGAAAAGCGCTTGAGCAGCCGCCCGAGCAGCAGGCCCTGCACGATGACCGACATGATGCCGACGGCGGCGAGCGACCACCCGTTTTCACTCGGGCCCCAGCCGAACTTGAACGTCGTGTAGAGCACCCAGCAGGTATACAGGACGAACTGCGCAAGGCCACTGCAGGCGATCACCGCCACCAGCAGGCCGACGCCTTTGAGCTTGGCCAGCGCCTTCAGTGAAGTCACCGGATTGGCCGATTTCCAGGCGAACGGATGCCTTCGCGCGGCCGGCAGCGACTCGGGCAACACAAAGAATCCATAGAGCAGGTTGACGATTGCGAGCGTACCTGCGACGAAGAAAGGCAACTGCAGATCGATCGCGCCGAGAATCCCGCCCATGACCGGCCCGAGGATGAAGCCCAGCCCGAACATCGCGCCGAGCATTCCGAAGCGCTTGGCCCGCTGCTCCGGGGCGGTAATGTCTGCGACATAGGCGTTCGCCACGGCCTGATTGGCCTGCATGGCGCCGCCCACGAGGCGCACGACGATCAGCATCCACAGCGCGGTGGCGAGGCCCGTCGCGAAAAAATTGAGCGCCAGGCCGGCGAAGCCGATCAGCAGCACCGGGCGGCGGCCATGGCTGTCCGACAGCGCCCCGAGCAGCGGCGACCCGAAGAAATTCGCGATCCCGAAGGCGAACGACACCGCGCCATACCAGAACGCCTGGTCGGCCTGGGAGCCCGTAAAGCTCCCAACCAGCGCCGGAAGCACCGGGATGATCAGCCCCAGCGAGACCATGTCGATCAGGACCGTGAGCATGATGAAGGGCATCGCGGCCTGGCGGCCCGGAGGGGAGTTTGAGGGATTGGGTTCAGTCAAGGCGGCTACCGGTGTACTATTGCAAAAAAAAACGGACATCTCGCGATGCCCGTTTGCCCTTCGACAGGGCGCCCATTGTAGCAACGTAGCAACGTACCAACGCCGGGCGAAAGGCGGACCGTGCCAGAGGGCCGGTCCCAAGCGTTGTACAGGTAATCCTGCCTTCGGTATGCGTCCTGCAGTGTCAGGCAGCGTACTGATGGCCGAACCGGTGCAGGCAGACTGCACACCCACCAGTACAGGAGCGGATATGGACGGAACACGGGCAAGCGACGAGGTGATCGACGAGATCGCCCACATCGCAATGCTGCGGCAGGATTCGGAGAGGCATGGCGGCGGCGCAGCCGCAGGGAGCGACGCGCTCCGAAAACTCCACGAGCTGCGCGACCGCGAGCAGAAAGCCATGCAGGTTGCCGAAAATAAGACGATCCACCAGGCGAACCTGGAGGCCGTGGCCAACGAAATCCGCAAGGTGCAGCACCTGGCCGGGAACGCGAACCGCAATCCGGAGCATCGCAACTCGCGTCCGCGCCCGCCGCAGCAACAGCAGCCGCGCAGGGAAGGCGGCGGTGGCGGTGGCGGTGGAAATGGCGGAAATGGCGGTGGTGGTGGTGGCGGCGGCGGACCGCCCAACGGCCAGAGGAACAAGGGACGCAGGAACGCCGGCCGGCAGGGCCGTCCCTGAGATGGATCTCTCGAGCGAAGAAGTCAGGCAGTACTGGCTGGATTTCTGCAAGCGCCATGAGGTGGGCGCCGAGCTGGTCTTGCGCGGCGAGGCGAAGATCAAGGCCGACCACGATTACTGGGCCGACCACACCATGTGGGAGCTGCTCGAGTCGCTCGCCGAACCGGGCGCAAAAAAAGGCTAGCCCGGCACCCTCGGGACCATCGGGAGGCCCTAGACGGCATCCCTGCTCTTGAGGGTCATTAACGCATCGCGCACATGCCGCAGCGCGGGCTCATCGGCCTTATCCAGGCGCTGGATGACCGCCAGGCTGCGCTTCAGTTGCGGCCGCAGCGGCCGCACGACGACCTCGGCTGAAGACACGGCCACCCTCGGGATGATTGCCGCGCCCAGGCCGGCCCCGACGCACTGCGTGATGGCCTCGATGCTCTCGATTTCCATCGCGGGGCGGATCTTCTGGCCCTGTCCCGCCAGCCAGTCGGAAACGAGCTTTGCCGTGCGCGCACGCTTGAATTCCATGATCAGCGGATAGCGCACCAGTTCCCGTGCGGAGATTGCGATGCCCGCGCCGCGCTCACCCGGCGGCAGGATCGCGACCAGTTCGTCGACGAGCACGCGCTGCACGGACAGCCGCTTGTCGTCTACCGGGAGGGTCACGAGGCCGATGTCGATCCGGTTCTCGAGCATCCGCTCCATCACGCCGGTCGTGGAGCCGGTCGAGACGACGAGTTCGATATCTGGATGCTGCTCTCGCAGACGCCGCAATACTGGCGGCAGGCGATAGGTGAGGGCGGTTGCGCTCGCCCCCACGCGCACGCGGCCGAGCCAGCCGTCCTTGAACCGGCGCATGGCGGCGATTGCCAGGTCCGAGGCCGCGCCGAGGCGCTTGGCATGCTCGATCAGTTCGGCACCGGCCGGCGAGGCGAAGGCGCGCTTGCCCACGCGGTCGACGAGCTTCACGCCGAGGCGCGATTCGAGCTCGCGGATCTGCAGGCTCACCGCCGGCTGGCTCAGGTGGAGCCGACGCGCGGCGGCAGAGAAGCCGCCGTGCTCCACGACCTTGACGAGGGTCTTCAGCTGGTCCGGATTGAGGCCGCGCATCTGAAGGTTTTCCTTATCGTTTACATAGGAATAATAAGGTTGCCTGATTAAATGGGCCCGCGCAACATGGGTCGTCAGCGGGCCACCGGCCCGCACACTCGGGAGAACGGGCATGGAGAGGGCAGGCGGGTACGCATTTACAGCAGGGTTCCCAGCGCTTCACCAGGGTTTTGCCGGCGCGGGCGTTGCGCCTTGGGCGAAGGCACTCGAATGGGCAGCGGTGCTGCTCCTGAAACTGGTATCGGCCCACGCCGCGGCCCGCCGGACGAAGGCCACCCTCGAGGAATTGCGGAACATGGACGAGCGTGCCCTGCAGGACGTAGGCCTGACGCTCGGGGACGTTTATGCCATGACCGGCACGGTTCCGAAGCGCTTCCTGCACCAGCGCGACTGGGGCTGAATCCCGGCAACGGCCCCCTCGCGCGAGGGCCCATTTGCCCGTAACCTGCGGTCTTTCCAACCAGACCGCAGGCGTTCATGTTCAACCTCAAAAGCAAGGTCGCCATAGTCACCGGCGGCAATGGCGGCATCGGGCTTGGGATCGCCCGGGGCCTGGCGAACGCCGGCGCCGCGATTGCGGTAGTCGGTCGCAATGCGGAAAAGAATGCCGCGGCCGTTAGGAACCTCAGTTCATGCGGCGTGCAGGCAATCGGCATCGTCGCCGACGTCACGGACCGTAAGCAGGTGGACAACGCGGTTTCGCAAACCGCTTCGAAGCTCGGGGGCGTCGACATCCTCGTTGCCAATGCCGGCACGAATATCCGCAAGAAACCCCAGGAGTACACCGCCGAGGAGTGGCACCAGGTCATCGATACCAACCTCACCAGCATGTTCATCTGCTGCCAGGCGGTGCACCCGGAGATGCTCAAGCGCGGCGGCGGCAAGATCGTCACGATCGGCTCGATGACGAGCCTTTTCGGGTTCGATGTCGCGCCTGTTTATGCGGCAACCAAGGGCGCTGCCGTGCAGCTCACAAAGAGCCTCGCCTCCGCCTGGGCCAAGGACAACATACAGGTCAACAGCATCCTGCCGGGCTGGATCGACACGGACCTCACCAAGCGCGCTCGGCAGATCATCCCGACGCTGCATGACAAGGTCGTCGACCGCACGCCGGCCAAGCGCTGGGGCGTGCCAGCAGACTTCGAAGGCATTGCGGTTTTCCTTTGCAGCGATGCGAGCGATTTCGTCACCGGCACGGCGATCCCGGTGGACGGGGGGTTCTCCAGCTCCCTCTTTTAGGGCCGCGCTTCGTACACCAGGTTGAACGGCGTCTCAGTGGCGCGGCGGAAGTGCTTGAATCCGCCTTGCGTAACGACGTCCCGCATACGCGCTTCGCCGGCCTGGGCGCCCAGGCACATCGCCTTGTCCTGCGAGCGGGAGGCGGGCGTGCAGATGAAAGTCGAAGCGGAATAGAACACCCGCCCGACCGGGTTGAGGTTGTCTTCCAGCCGGTCGTTCGCAAACGGCTCGACGATCATCCAGGTGCCGTCCTTCGCCAGGCTCTTCTTCACGTGCGCCGACGCGCCGACCGGGTCGCCCATGTCGTGCAGGCAGTCGAACACCGTCACGAAGTCGTAATCGTTACCGGGAAAGTCCTGCGCCATCGCGACTTCGAACTTCGCGCGGTCCTCCACGCCCGCCTGTTTCGCTGCGTCGCGCGCGCGCTCGATCGACGGACCGTGGTAGTCGAAGCCGGTGAAGGAAGAATTCGGGAAAGCCTGCGCCATGATGACGGTGGATGCGCCATGCCCGCAGCCCACGTCGGCCACCCGTGCGCCAATCTGAAGTTTTTGAGCCACGCCCTCGAGCGCCGGGATCCAGTTGTCGACGAGGTTGGCCACATACCCCGGACGGAAGAACCTCTCGGTGCCGTGGAAGAGCGCGGCATCGTGCTCATGCCAGCCGAGACCCTTGCCGGTCTTGAAGGCCTCCATGATCTTGGGCAGGGCGCGAAACTGCGCCGAGGCGATCTGGAAGGCGCCGGGGATGAAGGCGGGGCTGCCCTCCTGGGTGAGCGCAAGGGCTTGTTCCTCGCTGAGGCTGAACTGCCGGTTCTCCGGGTTGTACTGCACGTAGCCGCTCGCGGCCTGCGCCGAGAGCCATTCGAGGACGTAGCGCGCATCCGTGCCGGTCTTCTGGGCGACGCCTTCAGCGCTGAGCGGCGCGTCGGCGAGTGCTTTATAGAGGCCAAGCTGGTCGCCGACCACCACGGTGGCCGCGTGCATTGCCGCGCCGAGGTCGCCTACGAACTTCCCAAGGAATGCGTCGAGTTTCTGCTGGTCGATGGCCATGTGATCTCCTTCAGTGGGGGCGGTTCAGGTCCTCGTGCAGGCACAGGATGTTGCCTTCGGGGTCCTGGAACCAGGCGGCCTTTTCCGGTGGACGCACTTCCCGTCGGGCTTCTCGGTGGGTTCGCCGAGGCCGAGCTGGTGCTCGTAGAAGCGGCGCGCGCGCTCCATGTCGATCACGGGGAGGATGGCGGTCACTGGCTGGTCGAAATGCATGGGGGTAAACTTAGCGCGGGGAAGGGACCGGTCGAAATACGCAGTTTTGCGTACTTCGCAAAGATTGGGAGGCCGCCATGGCCGCAGCGCACCAACCGACCCTGCAGGAGTACCGCGACGCGTGGCGGTTCGTTTGCGGCGCGGCCGAAGTCGCTTGCGATTCGGAGTCGTTTGCCCGCCACGGGGTCGCGAACCTTCCGCGCCTTGTCCCTTCGGAGATCACTACGCTTTCGGTTTGCGACCTGCGCCACAACACGCGCAGCGTGATCGGCGCTCCTGACGGCGCGATCTCGGTCGGGGACCGCGCCTGCTTCGATCGCTTCTTCGAGTCCCACCCGCTCGTGCGGTATCACTCGAGTGTGCCCGGGGGCGGCGCTTCGCGGATCAGCGACCTGCCCGCGGCTCGCCGTTTCAGGGAGAGCGCGCTCTATAACGAGTACTACCGCCGCATCGGGATCGATCATGTGGTCGCGGTGCCGTTGATGGTCGACCGGGATTTGCTCGTGAGCTTCGTGCTGAACCGGGCCGGGCGCGATTTCAGCGACCAGGAGCTTGCGTTCCTCGACTTGGTTCGCGAGCCGATGTCGGCGCTCTACCGCAATCTATTTACGCGCGAGAAAAGGCAGGGCGGGTTTTCGCAGCTGCCGATTACCTTGCGCGAGCGCGACGTGCTTTCCTGGGTCGCGGCCGGCAAGACCGATCGAGAGATTGCCGAGATCCTCGGCACCAGTCCGCGCACCGTGCAAAAGCACCTCCAGCACATCTACGAAAAGCTCGGGGTGGAGACGCGGACTGCGGCGGTGATGCGCGCGATGGAGTGCGGAGCGCGGCGGGCGGGATAGCATTTTGGCTTGAATCCGCTCGTGGGTGTAGTGTGGAGTCCAAAGGGGAGCCTCCACAATGAAAAGCATCAAAGTAGCGCTGGCATTCGGCTTGCTGGCCGTTGCCATTACGGGCACGCCGCATGCGCGGGTGACGCGGATAGTGATCGACGAAACGATCCCGCTGCCGCCGGCTCCCGGTACCGCCGGGAATGCGACGGCCTACGAGCAGGTCGCCGGCCGCGCGTTTGGCGAACTCGATCCGAAGTTGCCGGGGAACGCCCTCATCCAGGACATCGAGCTGGGCAAGGACGCGGACGGGAAGGTGCGCTACATCGCGTCGTTCGTGATTTACAAGCCGGTCGACATGACGAAGGCCAGCGGGCTCATGTGGCACGACGTGCCGAACCGGGGTCGCGTGTTTCCTTTTGCACGCCAGGAGCGCGAGTTCGGCGACATCATGCTCGCCAGCGCCTGGCAGGGCGACAACAGCGGTGCGACAGTCGTGCGGCCCACCGCCTCCGCTGCCGGCATGCAGTTCCTCAAGGTGCCGGTTGCGCGCGGCCTCGACGGTTCTCCGGTCACGGGCAATGTGCTCGGCCGGATCGTGAATCGCTCCGGCAAAAACTCGCAGGGCCTGCTGGTCCAGACCAATCCGGTACCCTACAAGCCGGTGAGCCTGGACACTTCCAAATCCAAGCTGGCCTCGAGGGGCCGTGAGAACACTCGCGGTGAAGTCTTTGACGAGATTACGATCCCCGCAAGCGACTGGGCGTGGGCGAAATGCGATGCATCGAATCCTTTCCCAGGTACGCCCGATCCGATGCAGATCTGCCTCAAGGACGGATTCGATCCCGCACGCCTCTATCAAGTAGTGTTCACTGCGGCGGATCCATATGTGCTCGGCGTTGGCTTTGCTGCATGGCGCGACCTGGGCGCCTTCTTCAAGCACGCCGCGGCGGATGATTCGGGGACGGCGAATCCCATTGCGAAAAAAATCACCCATAGCATCGCCCGCGGCGTTTCGCAATCGGGCAACTACCTGCGCGGCTGGCTGCATCTCGGATTCAACCGCGACGAGGTCGGCGGCATGGTCCACGACGGCATGTGGCCGATCATCGCGGGCCGTCGCATCGCGTTGAACTTCCGGTGGGCGCAGCCCGACGGCGTGCTCGAGTTGTACCAGGCCGGCAGCGAAGGCCCGCAGTGGTGGTTGCCGTATCCCGACACGGTTCGCGGTCTTCCCGCGGTGGGGATTCTCGACCGCTGCACCGCGACCCGCACGTGCCCCAAAATCATCGAGCACTTCGGTTCGGCGGAAGTCTGGGCACTGAAGCTGACGCCGGAGTGGATCGGGACGGACGCCAAGGCCGATCTACCGCTGCCGGATAACGTGCGCCGCTATTACATTGCGAGCACGAATCATTGGGGCGGGGTAGGGGGATTCGACACCAGTCTGCCGGGTGTCGGTCTTCCCAAGACGGGCGCCTCTTGCCCGGGAAATAATTTCGGCACGGCCGTTCTACCGGCCAATCCCGTGCCTCAGACCGAGACGGCGAATGCTTTGCGCGTGCATTTTCGTAACTGGGTGATGAAAGGCACGCCGCCACCGCTGAGCCGCTGGCCGACGCTGGCGGGCAAGACCCTTGCCGAAGCGAACAAGGAGGCGCTCGGCTTTCCGACGTTGCCCGGGCTGCGCCCAACGATCCCGGAACCGGATTTCATCATGGCTGTGCACGATTACGACTGGGGACCGCAGTTCAATGCTCAGGATGGATCGGGCATCGCATCGAACGCGCCGCCGCCGATTCGCAAGGTGCTCCCGATGTACGCGCCGAAAGTGGATGCCGATGGCAACGAGCTCGGCGGCGTGCCGGTCGTCCTGCTCGATGCGCCGCTGGGGACTTATCTCGGCTGGAACGTTACCGCGGGCGGCGACCGGCCCTTCCACAAGGACCAGATCTGCAACTACGTCGGCGGCATGATCCCGTTTGCGCGCACTCCCGCGGAGCGCAAGGCCGCCGGCGACCCGCGTCCCTCGCTCGAGGAGCGCTACACCTCGCACGAAGGGTATGT
>JANXRZ010000277.1 GCA_025352885.1 Pseudomonadota bacterium
CGGTCGCCCGCCCGTATCGGCGGGACTGAAAGCGGAGCCGCGCATGACCGACTTCACCGCCGTCTCCCGCGAGGCCATCGCCGTCACCGCGCCGGTCCCGCACGTCCTCCTCGTCACGCTCAACCGCCCTGAGGCGGCCAACGCGCTCAACACGCAGATGGGCATCGAACTGCGCGACCTCTGGGTCGGCCTCACCCGGGAGCCCGGCGACACGCGCTGCGTGGTGCTGACCGGCTCCGGCAGCAAGGCCTTCTGCGCCGGCGGCGACCTGAAAGAGCGCAACGGCATGACCGTGGAAGCGTGGCAGCACCAGCACGAGATCTTCGAGGAGGCGTACTGGACGCTGATGGAACTGCCGGTGCCGGTGCTGGCGGCGGTCAACGGGCACGCCTACGCCGGCGGCCTCGAGATGGCGCTGGCCTGCGACTTCGCCTACGCGGTGCCGACGGCCCGCTTTGCGCTCACCGAAGTCACCATCGGCATCATGCCGGGAGCCGGCGGCACCCAGAACCTGCCGCGTGCGGTAGGCGAGCGGCGCGCCAAGGAAATCATCCTCACCGGACGGCCGTTTTCCGCGGCCGAAGCGCTCGAGTGGGGCGTGCTCAACCGCGTTGTGGAGGCTGACCAGTTACTCCCTGCAGCGCTGGAGACAGCTAAGACGATTGCCGCAAATGCGCCGCTCTCGGTGCGCCAGGCGAAGAAGTCTATCCACCTCGGGCTGCAGGCCGACCTGCGCACCGGCCTTCGCATCGAGGTCGAGGCGTACAACCGCCTGATCGGCACCGAAGACCGGCTCGAAGGCATCCGCGCCTTCAACGAAAAAAGAAAGCCGGACTTCAAGGGCCGGTAAGCTCGTTTCACAACGAGGCAGCCTCGTTCGAAGCCGGCTCGCTTATCCTGTTTGCCCAGGAGGTTCCATGCACAACTTCGTAACCCTGTTAGCCGCCGCATTGATGGCGATCGCTCCCCTGTCCGCCTCGGCGCAAAAGTATCCGGACAAGCCGATCCGCTTCATCGTGCCTTTCCCGCCCGGCGGCGGCAACGACATCCTCGCGCGCGTGCTGGCGCCAAAAATGTCGGAGGCGCTTGGGCAGCCCGTTGTGATCGACAACCGTCCGGGTGCCGGCGGAAACATCGGGACGGATCTCGCTGCAAAGGCGGCGCCGGACGGCTACACGATCGTGATTGCCTCGAACCAGGTGACGATGAATCCGGCGCTGTACGCCAAGCTGCCGTTCGACATCGAGAAGGATTTTGCGCCCGTCGCCCTCGCCGCTTCGGTCCCCATGGTGCTCGCAGTGAATCCTACAGTTCAGGCGAGCACCGTCCGGGAACTCATCGCGCTCGCCAAAGCCGAGCCCGGCAAGCTCAACTACAGCACGCCCGGAAACGGCACGCCCCAGCACATCGCCTTCGAAGTGCTCAACCACTCAGCGGGCATCCGCATCACCCATGTCCCCTACAAAGGCACGGGCCCCGCGATCGCGGACGTCATCGGCGGGCAGGTGCAGGCCACGTTCGGCACGCTCGCCTCGCTCGAGCAGCATGTCAAAGCAGGCAAGCTGCGCGCGCTTGCCGTGGCGACGCCCAAGCGCTCCGCGACGATGCCCACAGTTCCCACGGTGGCCGAGTCGGGCGTGCCGGGTTACGACGTCTCGCTGTGGTATTCGATCCTCGCGCCCGCGGGGACGCCGGCGCCAATCGTCGCGCGCTTATCGGCCGAGATCGCGAAGGCGCTGGCTGGGCCCGATGTTCGCGACCGCCTGGTGGCGCAGGGCTTCGAGATCAGCTATTTAAACCCCGAGCAGATGAACGACCTCATGAAGCGCGACATCGACCGCTGGTCGAAGGCGCTCAAGGACGTCGGCATCAAGCTCGACTAGCCGCATGAACCTGAACGCAGCGCTTGCCGGGATCCGCGTGCTCGACTTCGCCCAGGTCGGCGCAGGGCCCATGTGCAGCATGCAGCTGGGCGACCTCGGCGCGGATGTGATCAAGGTGGAACCGCCCGTCGGCGACCTCGGCCGCAAGCTCGGACCGCCGTGGCAGCAGGGCGAATCGGTTGTGTCGATGAGCTTCAACCGCAACAAGCGCTCACTGGTGATCGACCTGAAGAAGCCCGGCGGCCCGGCGCTCGCAAGGCGCCTGGCTGCGCAATCCGATGTAGTGCTCGAGAGCTTTCGGCCCGGCGTTATGGACAAGCTCGGCATCGGCTATGCGGAACTCTCGCGCGAGAATCCGCGCCTCGTGTTCTGCTCGGTGTCCGCCTACGGGCAAGGTGGGCCGTGGCGCGAGAAGCCGGGCGTGGACGGCATCATCCAGGCGGTGTCCGGGCTCATGAGCAACATTGGCAACGCGGAGTCGCCCCCGTTGAAAGTGCTCGCGCCGGCTGTGGACATGGTGACCGGCTTTCTCGCAACCACTGCGGTGCTCGCTGCCCTAAGAGCGCGCGACGCGAGTGGCATGGGCCAGCACCTCGACGTCAACCTTTATAACAGCGCCGTGATGCTGCAGCAGTCTGCAGTGGCGTCCTACCTTTCGAGCGGCGAATTGCCCGCGCGCACGGGGACGGCGGCGCCCTACTCCGCGCCGAACGAAGCTTTCCCGACGAAGGACGGCTGGATCATGATTGCGGCGTATCACGAGGACCGCTGGAAATCGCTCTGCGGCGTGCTCGGCGATCCCGCCCTGGCGAACGATCCGCAGTTCGTCACCAATCCCAAGCGTGTCGCCAATCGAAAGCGGCTGATGGCGGAGCTGACCTCGCGCCTCGCCTCGAAGACCTCGGCTGAATGGCAGGCGCTGCTCGAGGCCGCGGACATCATCTGCGGACCAATCGCCGATTACGCGATGCTCATGGACTCGCCGCAGCTTCTGCATAACGGCGTCATCATCGAAACCGAGAACGCCATTGCCGGCAAGGTCCGCATGCCGGGGCTTGCACTCGGCGATTGCAATGCGCAGTCTCGAGTCCGCCGAGGCCCGCCGGCCATCGGCGAGCACAGTCGCGAAATACTTTCGGAGGCCGGGCTCGATGACGCCGAAATCGCCGGTTTGATCGCAAGTGCCACCGTTGTCCAACGCGAAGGATCGCCGCGATGAAGTTCACTGCAGTGCGTCTTTATGAGGAAGAGGGGAAACGCGTCAGTCGCAGGGTTGAGCAGACGCTCGACGACCTCGATCCGGGCACGGTCGTCATCAAGTCGAAGTACGCAGCGGTCAACTACAAGGACGCGCGCGCGGTCACGGGTGTCGGCAAGGTCGTCTCGCGCTATCCCTGCATTCCAGGTGTGGAAGTCGCGGGCACCGTGGTCGAATCGACCGATCCGGCCTGGCGCCCGGGCGACGTGGTCACAGTGCAGGGCGGCCGCGACTTCGGCATGCGGCGCGACGGCGGCTACAGCGAATACGTGCGCGTGCCCGGCGACTGGATCGGGCGCGTGCCCGAAGGCACCGACCCTTTTGAGTCAGTCGCGATGGGGCTGGCCGCCTATACCTCCGCGCTCGCCGTGGAGGAACTGATCGCGCGTGGCGTCACGCCGGATAAAGGCCCGGTGCTGGTCACCGGCGGCACCGGCGGCAGCTCATCGTTTGCTATCGACATGCTCGCGGGCCTGGGCTACCACGTTGTGGCGAGCACCGGCAAAGCGGCCGAGACGGACTATCTCAAGGGCATCGGCGCGGCCGAAGTCGTCGGGCGCGAGGGCATCGCTGCAGGCGACAAGCCTTTGGAAGACCAGCGCTGGGCGGGCGCGATCGACGCGGTCGGCGGAAAGCCGCTCGATGCGCTCCTGCGTTCGATGAAGCAACGCGGCGTGGTGTGCGCCTTCGGCAACGCCGCCGGCGAAACGCTCACGACGTCGATCTACCCGTTCATCCTGCGCGGCGTCTCGCTCACGGGCATCAATGGCAATCACCCGGTGCCTGAGCGGGGTACGGCGTGGTCGCGCATGCAGAGAGGCGGCGACCTGCGGCCCCGCCACATCGAGGACATTGCCTACACCATTGCCTTCGAAGACCTGCAAGCGCATTGTGCAAAGCTGATCGCTTCGGGCGCGCGCGGCCGGGCGGTGGTGAAATTCTCCTGAACCGGAGAAATGCATTGCTGCCAATTTTCGCCCTGCCCCCGCGCCATTGCTGGCTTTCCCGTCAAATTGCTGCCATCACGTTGCAAAAGGAGACACCATGAAACAGGATAAGGACCACGCCGCCGAGTTCCGCCACATCGACGACATGCCGTGGGAAACGCTGCGCTTTCCCGGCCAGCACAGCAAGATGCTCTTCCACCCGCGGCCCGAGCGGCCGACCGAACCCAACACGGGCTTCGTGCGTTATGAGCCGGGCGCGCATCATCCCCTGCACCGGCACGACTTCGCGCAAGTCTGGTACGTGCTCGAAGGAACGTTCAAGGTTGGCGAGCGCACCATCGGCCCGGGCACGGTCGTCAACTACCCGGACCCGCATTTCGAAGCCGACCTCTCGACCGAAACCGGCGGATTGATGTTCTTCGTGCAGTTCCAGGGACCGACCACGGGCAAGGGCCCGATCTATGACGGCCGCTTCAATATGGACAAGCGCAAGGACCTCGCCGAGGAAAACCTCGGGGTTTAAGCCTGCGTCAGGTCAGCTCGCTCTCGAGTTCGTAGCGGGCGGCGGCGTCCTGGCCGAGCACCTTCACCAGGTAAGGCATCGCCTCTTTCAGAAGTGCCGGCAGGTCCCAGGGCGGGTTCAGGACGAACAAGCCGCTGCCGTGCAGGCCAAAGCCGTCGGGCGACGGCGCTTTCACTGTGAGAGAGACATGCAGCCAGTCCTTGGCCTGCAGTCGCTTGAGGAGCCCGGGAAACTGCGCGGAGTCCTTCCGCTGAACGATCGGATACCACAGGACATACACGCCCGTTGCAAAGCGCTGCACCGCATCGGCAAGTGCAGCTCGTGCGCGTGCATAGTCTCGCTTGTCTTCGTACGACGGATCCATGAGCACGACTGCGCGCCGGGAGGGCGGCGGCAGAACGGACTTCAGGCTGTCGAACCCGTCACCAGCCTGCACAAGCACGCGCGGGCTGTCGTTTGCGAAGTGTTGTTTCAGTACACGGCTTTCCGTGCTGTGCAACTCGAAGAGACGCAGCCGATCCTGCTCGCGCAGCACGCTCATGGCAATCTGCGCAGAGCCGGGATAAAACCGCAAGCTGCCGTCCGGGTTGAGGGCGCGAACGTGTCTCAGGTAGGCGCCGATCAGCGCAGGAGCATCCTTCTCCGGCCAAAGGCGGCCGATGCCCGTTTCGTACTCGGCGTTTTTTTGCGCCCAGGCCTCACCCAGGTCATAGCCCGCAGCGCCCGCATGCGTGTCCACATACCAGACGGGTGTGTCCTTTTTCGCGAGATAGCCCAGCAGGTGCACGAGGACCGCGTGCTTGAGGACATCGGCGTGGTTTCCGGCGTGGAACGCGTGCCGGTAACTCAACATGCGTTTCAGGCTCGGCGCGCTACGAGCACCGCGTTGGAGCCGCCGAACGCAAATGAGTTGGACATGACGGCCTCGAGTTCGACGCCGGTGCGGGCGACGTTCGGCACGTAGTCGAGGTCGCATTCCGGGTCGGGCACGCGCAGCTGCGCGGTGGGCGGGATCGACCCTGATTGCAGCGCGAGCACCGAGGCGATGAATTCCACGGCGCCCGTAGCGCCCATGAGATGACCGTGCATCGACTTGGTCGAGCTCACGGCGAGGCGCGAGGCATGCGCGCCGAATACTTCCTTGATGGCAGAGGTTTCGATGACGTCGCCCGCAAGCGTCGCCGTGCCGTGCGCGTTGATGTAACCGATGCTTTGCGGCTGCAGGCCGGCATCGGCCAGCGCCATGCGCATTGCAATGGCCTGGCCCTCCTGCGACGGTTTGGTCAGGTGGCTCGAGTCGCTGGATACGCCGTACCCGGCGAGTTCAGCATAGATCTTTGCGCCGCGCGCGCGGGCATGCTCTTCGGTTTCCAGGACGACCATGCCGGCCCCCTCCCCGAGCACCAGTCCGGTGCGATCACTCGAGAACGGCCGGCACGACGCGGACGGATCGGCGGGATCTTCGGTCGCCAGGGTACGTAACGCCTCCCAGGCGCGGATTGTGGCGAGTGTCAGCAGGGACTCGGCGCCGCCGGCAACCGCCATCTCGACATATCCGTCGCGAATCGCGCGGCACGCTTCACCGAGTGCGATGCCGGACGAAGAGCATGCCGTTGAGAACGTCAGGCTCGGTCCCTTCAGCGCGAAGTCGATTGAGATATGCGCGGTGGCCGCGTTGTTCATGACGCGGATCACGGTGTAGGGTCCGAGCCGGTCCTTGCCCTTCGAGAACAACTCCGAGTACGCCGCCTCAATAGTCTGCGCGCCGCCAAAGCCTGTGCCGACATAAACGCCCGCCTTGTGCTTGCGGGGGTCGGCCGCCTCGATGCCGGCGTCTTCAAGCGCCTCGGCCGCCGCGACCAGGGCGAATTGGCTGAAGCGGTCGATGAGCGCGAGCTTGGGCTTGGGAAAGTGGGCGGCGGAATCGAAGTCGACTTCGCCGCCGATCTTTGAACCGAGCCGGGGCGCGAACTCGGACGACAAGCGCCGGATGCCCGACCGGCCCGCAAGCAGCGCGTTGAAAAAAGCTTCGCGTCCGATTCCGACTGGGCTGACCACGCCAACGCCGGTGACGACGACCTTCCTCAAGTCGCTTGGGCCGCCTTGGCCCGGACGAGCCCGTCGACCAGGTCGGCAATGTCCTGCAGCGTGCTCACCGAAAGGTTCGACCCTTCGACGCTGATCTTGAACTCGTCTTCGATTTTGAAGAGGCACTCCATCACCGTGAGCGAGTCGATCCCGAGGTCTTGCAAGGGCAGGTTCGGGTCGAGCGAGCCCACGTCGAGATCAAGCTCGCTGGCGATGAGTTTCTGAACGGTCTCTAGGGTGGTCATGGCCGTCTTGAAGGGGAACGTGGCAAGGCCGCCATTTTACCTTGCCACCCGGCACTGCCGGCGGTGCGTCACATCTGCCGGGCAGATTCGATGCGCTATCTTCGCGCGCGGAGCGACCCGGTCGTGCCTGCTCCGTTCATCGACGGAAGATCGCTTGGCCTCTTGGAAACTTCGCTTGCGTCGCTGCTGATGGCGCCAGACGGAAAAATGTTCGCATCCGATTGCGATGGGATCGGCGGCAGGCGCCCGGTCGGCTGGATGGAGGTGCATCCGGACAGTGCAAGCATGGCTGCGGTGATGAACAGCGGCGAACGGTTGCGCATTCGAGCCTCCGGCGAAAAGGGAGTTGACACCCGAGCAAGGACTGTACCGTCCGCGCAAGTCCAAATAATCCGGTACTTAGTGCCGCGTGAAGGACAAACCGGGGAGGTCTTACAATCCGGGCGCGGGGATTGGATGGCGATTATTACAACTGTAATGAAACTGACATAACTGCTCCCTACACTGCGCGCACTTAATCCAAGGGGTCGAACAGTGCGCTTGAAAAAGATTCTCTTTACCGTAACGGCAGTCACCCTCTCCACGCTCGCCCAAGCCGCCGACATAACCGGCGCCGGCGCAACCTTCCCCTACCCGCTCTACGCAAAATGGGCCGACGCCTATAAGAAAGCCACCGGCACGGGACTGAACTACCAGTCGATCGGCTCAGGCGGCGGCATCAAGCAAATCACTGCGAAGACCGTCGACTTCGGGGCGTCCGACATGCCGATGACGGCCGAGGAACTCGACAAGAATGGCCTTATCCAGTTTCCGGCAATCATGGGCGGCGACGTGCCGGTCTACAACATCAAGGGGATCGCCTCCGGACAGGTCAAATTCACCGGGGAACTCCTGGCGGACATCTATCTGGGCAAGATCAAGAAGTGGAACGACCCGGCGCTGGTCGCGATCAACAAGGACGTGAAGCTTCCGGACGAAGCGATCTCGGTCGTGCACCGGTCCGATGGGTCGGGGACGACCTTCATCTGGGTCAACTACCTCTCTAAAGTCAGCCCGGAGTGGAAATCCAAGGTCGGCGAAGGCACCTCGGTGAACTGGCCCACTGGCGTGGGCGGCAAGGGCAACGAAGGCGTCGCCTCGTACGTCCAGCGCATCAACGGCGCCATCGGCTATGTTGAATACGCTTATGCAAAGCAGAACAAGATTGCCGTGGGCAAGGTGCGCAATCGCGAAGGCACTTTCGTCGAGCCGAACATCGAGACCTTCAAGGCAGCCGCCGCCGGCGCGGATTGGGCCAGGGCGCAGGGAATGTACCTGATTCTCACCGACCAGCCCGGCAAGACAGCCTGGCCGATCAGCGGCGCGTCGTTCATCCTCATGCACAAGACGCAGCAAAAGCCGGAAAACGCGAAAGAAGTGCTCAAGTTCTTCGACTGGGCCTTCGCAAACGGTGACGACATGGCGAGCGCGCTCGACTACGTGGCCATGCCCGACCCGGTGGTGAACCTCATCAAGGCGCAGTGGAAGCGTTCCTTGCGCGACGCCGGTGGAGCGGCACTCTATTGATGTCAGCGCGGGCTGCGTGGATGGACCCGGCTTTCCGCTGGGTCACGCGCCTCTTCGCGCTGATCGTCTTCGGACTGCTTGCGGCGATCCTGGTGTCGCTGCTCTACAGCAGCTCGCTCTCCCTTGAAAAGTTCGGTTTCGGGTTCCTGTTCAGCGCCGAATGGGATCCTGTAAAGGAGCGGTTCGGGGCCCTCGTCCCGATTTACGGCACCCTGCTCACGGCCACGATCGCAATGGTGATCGGCGTGCCGGTGAGTTTCGGCATCGCCCTTTTCCTGACCGAACTCTCGCCGGGGTGGCTGCGCAGGCCTCTTGGCACTGCGATCGAAATGCTCGCGGCGATTCCCTCGATCATTTACGGAATGTGGGGACTTTTCGTGTTCGCGCCGATCTTCCAGGAGCATGTACAGCCGCTGCTGATTGCGACGCTCGGCAGCCTGCCGGTGGTCGGTGCACTGTTCGAGGGGCCGTCCCTTGGCATCGGCGTGCTCACTGCCGGCATCATTCTCGCCGTCATGGTGATTCCTTTCATTACGGCCGTCATGCGGGATGTCTTCGAGCTGGTGCCCCCGATGCTGAAGGAATCGGCGTATGCGCTGGGCTCGACCACATGGGAGGTGGCCTGGAACGTGGTCCTGCCTTATACCAAGGCCGGCGTCATGGGCGGCATCATGTTGGGCCTGGGTCGAGCACTCGGGGAAACAATGGCCGTGACGTTCGTCATCGGAAACGCTCATCGCCTTGCAGTCTCTCTGAATGCCCCCGGCAACAGCATCGCGTCGGCGCTGGCGAACGAGTTCGCCGAAGCGGTCGGTGATCTCTATTACTCCGCGCTCATAGAGCTCGGCCTCATCCTCTTCCTCATCACGACCATCGTGCTCGCGCTGTCCAAGCTGCTGCTCATGCGCCTCAGCCGGTCTGAAGGCGCCGCCGCATGAATCCGGCAGTGAAAGGTGCTAGCGCCTTGAGCGTCCACCGCAGGCGAGTCAACGCAGCGATGATGGCGCTGTCTTCCCTCGCACTCGCATTCGGGCTCTTTTGGCTGGCGTGGATCGTCGCGACGCTATTGTGGGAAGGCGGGCACGCGTTGTCCAAGCTCTCGCTCATTACCGAGATGACACCGCCGCCGGGTTCCGACGGAGGACTGGCCAATGCCATTGCCGGCAGCCTCATGATGACCGGCGTCGGGACGCTGATCGGCACGCCGGTCGGCATTCTCGCGGGCACCTATCTTGCCGAATTCGGCGGACGCGGCTGGCTTGCGCCGGCCACGCGGTTCCTGAACGACGTGCTGCTCTCCGCGCCGTCGATCGTCATCGGCCTTTTTGTGTACACCGTCTACGTCTCCCAGGTCGGCCATTTCTCGGGCTGGGCTGGCTCCTTCGCGTTGTCGCTCATCGTGATCCCGGTCGTCGTGCGCACCACCGACGACATGCTCAAACTCGTACCCAACAGCCTGCGTGAAGCCGCCTTCGCGCTCGGGTGCCCAGCGTGGAGGATGGTCGTCTCGGTGAGTTATCGCGCGGCGAGCGTCGGCATCATGACCGGGATCCTGCTTGCCATCGCGCGGATCAGCGGGGAGACTGCGCCGCTGCTCTTCACTTCGCTCAACAACCAGTTCTGGTCGCTCAACATGAACGGCCCGATGGCGAACATGCCGGTGGTCATCTTCCAGTTCGCAATGAGCCCGTATGCGGACTGGCATCGCATCGCGTGGGGCGGCGCCGCGCTGATCACCCTGACGGTGCTCGTGCTCAATATCATTGCCCGCTCGCTGTTCTCGAAGAAGGCCTGACCCCGCCATGGCGATCCCGATCTCGGTTGCACGCCCCCGTCCTTCGGACATGAAGACCCCGGCCGCAGCCAAAGTGCAGGTGAGGAATCTCAACTTCTTCTACGGCACTTACCAGGCCATCAAGTCGGTGACGCTCGACATCCCTGAGAAGAGGGTCACGGCCTTCATCGGCCCCTCAGGCTGCGGGAAATCGACGCTGCTGCGCACGCTCAACCGGATGTACGAGCTTTATCCGGACCAGCGGGCGGAAGGCGAAGTGCTCATGGACGGGGAAAACCTGCTGACTTCGAAGCGCGACGTGGCGCTCATCCGCGCGCGCATCGGCATGGTGTTCCAGAAGCCCACGCCGTTTCCGATGTCCATCTACCAGAACATCGCGTTCGGGG
>JANXRZ010000063.1 GCA_025352885.1 Pseudomonadota bacterium
TTGTCCAGCCGGATCAGCCGCTCGTATGCATCGAGCCGCGCGAAGATCTGCGTGCGGGTCATGCAAGGATTATCGCATTCACACCCGGGTGAATTCCTGCCGGCTGCCGAGCCAACGCTCGACATGGGCGCGTGCTTCGGCGGGGTGCTCTTCCAGCATCAGTCCGGCCGCTTCGCGCGCGACATCGAGCATTGCTTCGTCTTTTTCGAGGTCGGCAAAGCGAAGAAGCGGGCTGCCGCTCTGGCGTTCCCCAAGATATTCGCCCGGCCCGCGCAGGCTGAGGTCCGCCTGGGCGATTGCGAATCCGTCGGCATTCTCGTATATGGCTTTGAGCCTCTGGCGCGCCATGTCCGATAACGGGGACGCGTAAAGGAGGATGCAATCGCTTTCCCGCGTTCCCCGCCCAACCCGTCCGCGCAGCTGATGCAACTGCGCGAGCCCGAATCGCTCCGAATGCTCGATGACCATGAGGGACGCATTCGGCACATCTACCCCGACCTCGATCACCGTCGTGCAGACGAGCAGCTGAAACTGGTTGTCCTTGAAGGCGTGCATTGCTTCGGCCTTTTCGGCCGGTTGGAGGCGACCATGCAGCAGGCCGACTTTCAACTCGGGAAATTCCGCCTGCAGCTCGGCATACGTATCGAGCGCTGTCTGCAGGTCGAGCGTTTCGGATTCCTCAATGAGCGGGCAGACCCAGTAGGCTTGCTGGCCGGCCGCGCACGCTTCACGAACACGCGCGAGCACCTGGCTTCGCCGGCCGTTAGCCACAAGACGCGTCCTCACGGGCGTGCGGCCGGGAGGCAGTTCGTCGATCACCGAGACATCGAGGTCGGCGTAGTAGCTCATCGAAAGCGTTCGCGGGATCGGGGTTGCGCTCATCATCAGCTGGTGCGGCACGATTGAATTGGCACTTGCCTTGTTGCGCAAAGCCAGCCTTTGCTGCACGCCGAACCGGTGCTGTTCATCGACAATGGCCAGCCCGAGCCGCGAGAAGTCGACGCCCTGCTGGAACAGGGCATGAGTCCCTATGACCACGCCGGGTCCCTCCGCAGCCACGTCCCGCAGCGTGCTCTGGCGGTCCTTTTTCGCGAGGCTTCCGTGGAGCCACGAGAGCTTCACGCCCAACGGCGCAAGCCATTCGGAGAACTTGCGATAGTGCTGTTCCGCAAGGATCTCGGTGGGTGCCATGACAGCCGCCTGCCATCCTGAATCGACGGCTGCGAGCGCTGAGAGCGCGGCCAGGATCGTCTTGCCGCTGCCGACGTCGCCTTGCAGCAGCCTTTGCATCGGATGCGGCTGGCCGATGTCGCGCATGATTTCCTCCAGGCAGCGGCGCTGCGCCGGAGTCAGGGCAAAGGGCATTGCCGAGAGAAAGTGCTTGAGGAGTGGCCCAGCAGTGACAAGCGGCGGTGCGGCCCGGCTGCGCCTTGCGAGGTAGTGCATGCGCATCGAAAGCTGTTGCGCGAGGAGTTCGTCGAACTTTATGCGCTGCCAGGCAGGATGCGTGCGTTCGATCAACTGGCCCGCGTCGACACGGGGCGGCGGGGTGTGCAGGAAGCGCACCGAAGCGGGGAAGTCGCGAAGCGAATAGCGCTTGCGAAGAGGCTCCGGCACCGACTCTTCAATTGGCTCGGAGCGCAGCGCATCGAGGATTACCGCACGCAGCGCCGGCTGCGTGACGCCCGCCGTCGCCGGATATATTGGGGTAAGCGAATCGGGCAAGGGCTCACTGGCCGTGACGAGCTTGTACCGCGGGTGGAGCATCTCGGCGCCAAATCGTCCCAGCCGGACCTCGCCAAACGCGCGGACAATGAGCGCATCGGCCATTGCGCGCTCGAACTGCTTGACCTGGCTTGGGTAGAAGTTGAAAAAGCGCAGCCCGAGCGGCGTATCGCCCGACATCGCGTGCAGCGTGAGCTGGCGACGCGGGCGATATCCGATCTCTGCCCTGACGGGGCGCGCTTCGACAAGCACCGGGACCCCCGGCGGCGCATGCTCGACCTGCGTCAGCGAGGTTTCATCCTCGTAACGCAACGGCAAGTGAAGAACTAGGTCGAAGCGCGACCGGATACCAAGTTTCTCGAGCTTCTTTGCTAATGTCGCCGCCGTTTTCCCCGCCGGCTTCGGCAAGGGTTGAGCGCGGCTCAACCCGCGTACAGGATGGCGTCGATCTCGACCAGGGCGCCGCGCGGAAGGCTCGCTACGCCGATGGCGGCGCGTGCCGGATAAGGCTCGCGCAGGTACCGGGCCATCACTTCGTTTACGCGAGCGAAATGGGCCAGGTCGGTCAGGTAGACGGTCATGCGCACTGCCCGCTCCAGGCTTAGGTCGGCTGCCTGCGCGATCGCCGCGAGGTTGCGGAACACCCGATCGATCTGGGCGTCGATCCCCTCCACAAGCTGCATGGTCGCCGGATCGAAGCCGATCTGGCCGGAGATGTAGAGCGTGTCGCCGGCGCGGATGGCCTGCGAGTAGGTCCCGATTGCAGCGGGCGCCTCTTTGGATTGGATGGCGGTTTTCATGCTGCGTACAATCTCCGAGGTAGACGCGACTATCTTAGCCCAAGTGACCCCCCTCATCGCCACCCTCGAAAAGCTGCTCGGCACCCCGCGCGACGGGGCGCTTCTGCGCTATTCGCTGGGAAACGAATATCTAAAGTCGGGTGACGCAGCCGGGGCGGTGGCCTATTTTCGGGAAGCAGTGGACCGCGACCCGGATTATTCGGCGGCTTGGAAACAGCTCGGCAAGGCGCTAGCTGAATCAGGTCGCGCGCCCGCGGCGCTCGACGCTTACCGCTGCGGCATCGCGGCGGCGCAAAAGAAAGGCGACAAGCAGGCCGGGAAAGAGATGTTGGTGTTCGCCCGGCGGATCGAAAAAGACCTGGCGAAGCGGTAGTTGGTATTGTGGTGGAGTGGAAGGGGATCGAACCCTCGACCTTCGCATTGCGAACGCGACGCTCTCCCAACTGAGCTACCACCCCACGAAGGGCGCGGATTGTAACCCATGCCGGGGGAACGCCACAAACACCCCTCGGCGGCGGTCGGCGAGCATTGCTCCTCGCTCGAGGCCAAGAGTACTATTGGCGTCCGCCGTAGTTTGTTTCCGTTCCCCCAACACTGAGAGATCCCAATGGATATTTCGCCGCCGTTTGGCTACAAGGAAATCGTTCCGCTACTGAAGACCCACAAGGTCCGCTTGCTCAAGCCAGGCGAGGTTCCGCCGTTCGTACGCGACCTGAACGCCATTCCGATCAGCTTTACCGAGTTCGCACGTGTCGCGCTGAACTACCCTATCGTTTTCACAAGCGGCGACAAAGGCGAGACGTATGCGCCGGTAGCGGTGCTCGGCATGACCGGTGGTGAGAACCTGTTCGTCAGCAAGGATGCGTGGGCGGAGCGCACCTACGTGCCGGCGTATGCAAGGCGCTTCCCGTTCTGCATGGCCCGCGTCACGCTGGACAAGGTCGAGCAGCAGGACCGGCTCATCTGCGTGGAAAAGGAGTTCGCCGGCGACAAGGGCGAATCGATGTTCGACGACAAAGGCCAGCCGCTCGAGCGTTGGAAGGAAATCGAGCGCCTGCTGTCCGAATACGAAGTGGACCTCGAGCGCAGCCGCGAGATGTGCGGGATCCTTGCCGACTACGGGCTGCTCGAGCCGTTCAACATGCAGGCGACCCTCAACAAAGGTGCGCCCTTGCAGCTCACGGGCATGTTCCGCGTGGACGAGAAGAAGATCGAGCACCTCAATTCGAGCCAGCTCAAGAACCTGGTGAAGAAGGGCGTGCTCGGCCGCATCTACGCCCACCTCGTTTCGCTCGAGAACTTCACCGCGCTCCTCGACCGCAAGTCGAAGATCGCGGCCTGAGGCCCGGCCCCGTCCCACTTCCCTCGTCTACTTCATCAGGCCCCGGGTCTCGATGAAGTGGACGATGGTGTCCAGGCCCTGCCCGGTCTTCAGGTTCGAAAAGACGAACGGGCGCTCGCCGCGCATTTTCTTCGCGTCGTGGTCCATCACTTCAAGCGAGGCGCCGACCAGGGGCGCCAAGTCGATCTTGTTGATGATAAGCAGGTCGGACTTCATGATCCCTGGCCCGCCTTTGCGCGGGATCTTGTCGCCGGCTGCGACGTCGATCACGTAGAGCGTGAGGTCGGACAGTTCAGGGCTGAATGTGGCAGCGAGGTTGTCGCCTCCGGACTCGATAAAAATAACTTCCAGGTCGGTGAACGCCCGGTTTAAGCGGGCCACCGCCTCCAGGTTGATCGACGCGTCTTCCCTGATCGCCGTGTGCGGGCAACCGCCGGTCTCCACCCCGATGATCCGCTCCGGCACGAGGGCTTCGTTCCTCACCAGGAATTGCGCATCCTCTTCGGTATAGATGTCATTCGTCACGACGGCCAACTGATATTTGTCCCTGAGGCGTTTGCAGAGCGCCAGTGTCAGCGCCGTCTTCCCCGATCCAACGGGTCCGCCGATTCCTACGCGCAGTGGCTGAGTCGATTGCATGTCAGTAAGTTTCCTTAGTGGAGGGGCTCATGAGCGGAACAACCTCGAGTACTGCGTCTCATGGCGGCTCGACGCGATGGCAAAGCCAGGCGCGAAATTCGCAAACGCATCCTCGGGAACTGCCAGTGCAAATTGCGCGGTAGCCGCCAGCCGTCCGCCAAGGCGCCCAAGCAGCCGCTGACCGTCCGTCTGGCCGAGCGGCACCGCCTTCACCGCGGCCATCACCTGGTTTTCGAGCCACGACCACAGGTACGCAACCAGCCCATCCTCCCGGCTTATTCCCCATTGCGTCGCCGCAAAGGTGAAAGCTGCCGGGAAGGCGACTTCCTCCATGCTCAGAAGACTTTCGAGAGCCTGGGCCTCGAATTCGCCAAGGTCAACACACAACCTGCGAAGGGAATAGCCCATCTGCAGCGTTTCTGAGCGGAGTTCGGAAGTCTCCCGTGTCGACAGGAACCACTTGTTCAGGCGGCCCACTTCATCCTGGCCGCCGTTCTCCCATGCGACATGGAACCGGCACCACGCCGGCGCCTCGAATCTTGAAACGTTAAGCTCAAGCGCATCGCCAATCCAGAGCTCCGCCGTGCCCGCGTCCCGCACGGTTCCCGATTCAGCGGCGCTTTCGAGTCCCTGCGAATAGCTGTAGGCACCCACGGGTAACGCGGGACTCGCAAGCTGCAGGAGGCGGACCAACTGGCTCATCGATGCTTGTGATCGTGATCGCGGTCGTGGCCGTGATGCTGGTGGTCAGCGCCGTGGTGGTCGTGTTCGTGACCGTGGTGGTCATGGCCACAATCCGGGCCATGCACATGGGCTTCGGCCTTGCCCTCCCCGTACTGGTGGATGCGGCCGCCATGCCCTTGCTCATCGTCGTTGTGCCGGTGGCCTCCGCCGTAAGCGCCAGGTTCCGGTTCGAACGGGGCTTGCATTGGCGCAATCGTGGCGCCAAGCCCCTTCAGCATTTCCTCCAGGACATGGTCCGCGGCAATGCGCAGGTAGCCATCACACACTTCCACGGCGACATGGCGATTGCCCAGGTGATAGGCCGCGCGAACGAGATCCCCTGCGGTCTTGCAGGTAATGTGCAGGACGCTCTCGTCGCGGGCCTGCACTTCGATCACGCGTCCATCGCTCGCGACCACCATGTCCCCGCCGCGCAGGATCTCGCCTCGCGGCAGCATCAGCGCCACCTCCTCGCCCGAAGCCAGTTGCGTGCGCAGACGGCTCTTTTGCCGGGCGTCGAAAGGCAGCTGCAATTGGCCGCCAACCTTCAGGCCATACGCCGCGCGCGGCACTTTGAGCTTGGATTTGATTTCGAGCATTGGGAGCTCCTGTGCCTCAATCTTTCAGAAAAGGAAATAACGCTGCGCCATGGGCAGCACCTTAGCGGGCTCGCACATGAGCAGCTCGCCGTCAGCCTTGACCAGGTAATTCTCGGGGTCGACCTCGATCTTCGGCGTGTAGCTGTTGTGGATCATGTCTTTCTTGCCGACACTCCGGCAGTTCTTGACCGCCATGAGCGGCTTCCTGAGCCCAAGCGCCGCGACCGACGGATTGTCCAGCGCCGCCTGCGAGACGAAAGTCACCGAAGTTGCCAGGGCGCCCCCAAAAGCGCCGAACATCGGGCGGTAGTGGACCGGCTGCGGCGTCGGAATCGACGCATTGGCATCGCCCATCGCGGCGGCGGCGATCATGCCGCCCTTGAGGATCAACGAAGGCTTCACGCCGAAGAAAGCCGGCTTCCAGACCACCAGGTCCGCAAGCTTGCCGACCTCGATCGAGCCGACCTCGTGCGAAATGCCTTGAGCGATCGCCGGGTTGATCGTGTATTTCGCGATGTAGCGTTTGACGCGCGTGTTGTCCGACCTTGCGGAATCGCCGCTGAGCGCGCCGCGCTGCACCTTCATCTTGTGAGCCGCCTGCCAGGTCCGGATGATCACTTCGCCAACGCGACCCATGGCCTGGCTGTCGGACGACATCATCGAAAAGGCGCCAAGATCGTGCAGGATGTCTTCGGCCGCGATCGTTTCACGGCGGATGCGCGATTCGGCAAACGCGACATCTTCCGCAATCGACGGATCGAGGTGATGGCAGACCATGAGCATGTCGAGATGCTCGTCCACCGTATTGACAGTGTAGGGCATCGTCGGATTGGTCGATGAGGGCAAAACGTTCGGCTCGCCGCAGGCCTTGATGATGTCCGGCGCATGGCCGCCGCCCGCCCCTTCGGTATGGAACGTCGCAATCGTGCGGCCCTTGAATGCGGCGATCGTGTTTTCCACGAAGCCGGACTCATTGATCGTGTCGGTGTGGATGGTGACCTGCACGTCCTGCTTGTCAGCCACTCCCAGGCAGCAGTCGATGGCTGCGGGCGTGGTGCCCCAGTCTTCGTGAAGCTTGAGCCCGTAGGCACCGGCTACGATCTGCTCGGTGAGTGCCGCGGGCGTGCTTGCATTGCCCTTCCCCTGGAATCCCAGGTTCATCGGGAAAGCCTCGGCTGCCTGCAGCATGCTGGAAATATGCCAGGGTCCCGGGGTGCAGGTCGTGGCGAATGTTCCCGTGGCCGGCCCTGTCCCGCCCCCAAGCATCGTAGTCACCCCGCTGCTCAATGCTTCCTCGATCTGCTGAGGGCAGATGAAATGGATATGGGCATCGATTCCGCCAGCGGTGACGATCATGCCTTCGCCGGCGATGATTTCAGTGCCGGGGCCGATCACGATCGTGATGCCGGGCTGCACATCGGGGTTCCCGGCCTTGCCGATGGCCGCTATGCGCCCGCCCTTGATCGCGATGTCCGCCTTGACGATGCCCCAGTGGTCGATGATCAGCGCATTTGTGATTACGGTATCCGCCGTGTCCTTGGAGACCCGCTGGCTCTGTCCCATCCCATCGCGGATGACCTTGCCGCCGCCGAACTTCACCTCTTCGCCATAGACCGTGAAATCTTTTTCCACCTCGATCCACAAGTCGGTATCGGCGAGGCGCAAGCGGTCCCCCACCGTCGGGCCGAACATTTCCGCATAGGCTTGGCGACCGATTTTCATTTCGTCCCCCTCTTCGGCGCTGTGCCCAGTTTTCCCATGACCTTGCCTTGGAATCCGAAAACCTTGCGCTCGCCGGCGTAATCCACCAGTTCGATGGTGCGCGTTTGCCCCGGCTCGAAGCGCACCGCGGTGCCGGCGGCAATATTCAGACGCATCCCGTACGCGGCCGCGCGTTCGAACGAAAGCGCGTCGTTGGTCTCGAAGAAGTGATAGTGCGAGCCGACCTGGATCGGCCGGTCGGCGGTGTTCGCCACCTTGATCGAAACGGTCCTGCGTCCCGCGTTGAGCTCGATGGAGCCTTCCACAACCTGCATTTCGCCCGGAATCATGATCGCCTCAGGGTATGGGATGATGGACGGTGACGAGCTTCGTTCCGTCCGGGAACGTGGCTTCGACCTGGATCTCGGGAATCATCTCGGGCACACCCTCCATGACTTCCTCACGCGTCAGGAGCGTCGTGCCGTAACCCATGAGGTCTGATACGGCGCGCCCGTCCCGCGCGCCCTCCATGATCGCCGCCGAGATGAATGCGATCGCCTCGGGGTAGTTGAGCTTGAGCCCCCGAGCTTTGCGCCGTTCGGCCAGCAGGCCTGCCGTGAAGATCAGCAGCTTGTCTTTCTCCCTCGGAGTCAGTTCCATGGCCTCTTCCTCGATTAACCAATCTTCAGCGTCGCTTCGCCGATGCCGGGAAAGTGCGCAAGCACAGTGTCTCCCGGCGAGACAAATTCCATCCCTGTCCAGGAGCCCGTAGTAACCAGGTCGCCGGCCTTAAGGCCGCCCGAGCGCTTCGCGCAGTGGCGGACCGTCCACGGCAGGACCTTCATCGGATGACCCATCGGGTGGGACCCAACCTTGGCCACTTTCTTTTGGCCGTTCACCCACAGTTCCGCCGGTTGCGCCGCGAAGTCAATGTTTCGCCACTCCTGGGTTCCGCTCCCGATGACGAGCGCGCCATTCAACTGGAAGTCTGCCAGGCGCCAAAGCGCCGACGCGGCTTTCCACTCTGCCAGCCGTGTGTCGCAAAGCTCGATTGTGACGAGCACTTCGTCCACCGACCCGGCCAAGTCCGCTTCGCTCCACGTCTGGGCTTCCGGCGGAAGGTCCCGCCCCATCCTCAGAGCGACTTCCGCTTCGATGCAAAACATGTTGAATGCGCTTGCCGGCAAGACCGCAGGGCTCGGGTACACCGCCCCGATCGGCGCGGCAGACGGCTCGCCTTCAGGTGACGAGGCGCCGGCCTTCCACGCTTGCATGCGCTTGCCGGGGAAGCGGGCGCCGAAGACCAGGTCCTGCACCGCGTAGGCGTCCTGCGCCGAAGCAGGCGCCTGGAGTCCCACTGCATCGATCTGCCGCCGGCTGGTCCAAGCCTGCGTGAATTGCGCGGCAAGGTTTTCGAGTGCGGCGTTCATCAGGTGCTCCAGATCCTCGGTTCGATCGCAAACGTGCGTCTCATCGCCGGACGCAAGACCGACCAGAGCGCCACGAAATAACGCCGCGCGTCCTCGCCGGATTCACCTAACCAACGCGCAATCACCAGTCGGGGCAGGCGCGTGATGCCACAAAGCGCCCCTTCACCGGCGGGGAGGGCGCGACATTGCGCGAGCGCTGCATCGTCAAGCGCATGACCCGCGGCAAGCAGCGTCGCGCAAACCGGCCGCTTGTCGAGTCCCAAGGGAGAATCGAACAGCGGGTCACCCCCCTCCACCCTCGCGCGTTCGCACCATAGCCATTGACCATCGGACAAAATTTCGGTTCGCTGCGTGAGGAGACCCTCGCTGAATTTCACGCCTGACGCCGGGCGGCCAAAGCACAGGATTTCCCAACCTGTGTAGATGGCATCGCCCAGCAGGCGCACCGTCGTTGTCATCTGCGCGATGGCGCCGTCGAAGAGAATCGTCTCCTGCGGCAGCCATTCGAGCGATGCACCGTCCGAGACTTCGAAGTCGAGCGTCTGGCTGGCGGCGGCCCTTTGGCTGCGGTACCACTTGCCTGCGCCGGGCGTTGTGAGCAAGGCCGCGCTGCCCGATCCCAGCTTTGCGCTTACTGTAAGCGTGTCGCCTCCCACGATGCCCCCAGGAGGATGGACCACGATGCTATGGCAGGTTCCCTGGCCTTCGGGGTAGAGGTTGCGCTGAACGCGCAAGGGCCCGCTGTGGCTTCGCCGGGCAAGCACCGTGCGTTCGGCACGCCTTTCGTACTCTAGGGCAAGCATTGCATCCCAATGCGGGTTCGCGTGCGCATGCTGGATTGCACTGGGGTCGCGCAAGATCGCTTCTGCGGGGATCATTGCGGCCCATTATATGGCGAGCATCGAGCGCACGTTGTCGCGCTCCATGTCGGCACCAAGGCCGGCCTTGACGACCTCCCCGCGCGACATGACGACGTAGTGGTCGGCGAGCGCGAGCGCGAAATCGTAGTACTGCTCGACAAGCAAAATCGCCATCTCGCCGCCCTTGGCAAGCGATGCGATCACGTTGCCGATGTCCTTGATGATCGAGGGCTGGATGCCTTCGGTCGGCTCATCGAGGATGAGGAGCTTCGGGTCGGAGGCGAGCGCACGCCCAATGGCGAGCTGCTGCTGCTGCCCGCCCGAAAGATCCCCGCCCCGCCTGTTGAGCATGTCCTTGAGGACCGGGAACATTTCGAATATTCGCCCCGGGATCTTTGCGCCTCCCGACTTGGTGGCAAGACCCATGAGCAGGTTTTCCTCGACCGTCAGGCGGGGAAAAATCTCCCGGCCTTGCGGGACATAGCCGACACCGAGACGGGCGCGCTCATACGGCGCAAGCGCAGTAATGTCGACGCCGTTGAACAGGAGGCTGCCCGAGCGGACGGGTACGAGGCCCACAAGGCACTTGAGCAAAGTCGTCTTCCCGACGCCATTGCGGCCCAGGACTGTCGTGCAGGCCCCCTTGGGAATGTCAAAGGACACGTTCCGCAGGATGTGGCTGCCACCGTAATACTGATTGAGATTAGAGACGGTCAGCATGTCAACGGCCCAGGTACACTTCGATGACACGCTCGTCGTTCTGCACGACGTCCATCGGCCCCTCGGCGAGGACGCTTCCTTCGTGCAGGACCGTGACCTTCCGGGCAATCTCGCCAATGAAATCCATGTCGTGCTCGACCACGATCAGCGAATGCTTGCCCGCCAGCGTTTTGAAAAGCTCGGCGGTGCGCTCAGTCTCGGCGTCCGTCATGCCCGCCACAGGCTCGTCCAGCAGGAGCAGGCGGGGCTCCTGCATCAGCAGCATCCCGATTTCGAGCCACTGCTTTTGCCCGTGCGAAAGAAGACCCGCCGGGCGGTCAGACGCCCCTGAGAGCTGGATCTGCTCGAGCGTTGCGGCGATCCGGTCGCCTTGCGCTGAATCCAGCTTCGCCAGGAGGCTATGGCGCACGCGCTTGTCCGTTTTCATGGCGAGTTCGAGATTTTCGAAGGCCGAATGCTGCTCGAATACGGTTGGCTTCTGGAACTTGCGTCCAATGCCGGCATGCGCAATCTGCGGCTCGGTCATGCGCAGCAGGTCGATCGTTTGGCCGAAGAACGCAGTTCCGGAGTCCGGGCGTGTCTTGCCGGTAATCACGTCCATCATCGTCGTCTTGCCTGCCCCGTTCGGCCCGATGATGCAGCGCAGTTCACCGGCTTCCACCGTAAGCGTCAGGTTGTTCAGCGCCTTGAAGCCATCGAAGCTCACCGTGATGTCATCGAGATAGATGATCGGTCCGTGCGTGACGTCCAGGGCGTCGGTGACGATCCGTCCTCCGCCTACGGCAGCCGGGCCGCTCGTTCCCTGATCCGACTCCAGCACGGCTTGGCTCATGCGGTCTTGGCCCCCAGGCGGCTGCGCCACTGGAGTCGCAGCTGGCTCACCAGTCCGACCACGCCATTAGGCAGGAACAAGGTCACGGCGATGAAAATGGCGCCCAGGAAAAACAGCCAGTACTCCGGGAAAGCAACGGTAAACCAGCTGCGGGCGCCGTTTACGATGAACGCGCCGGCAATCGCGCCCACCAGCGTGCCTCGCCCGCCCACGGCTACCCATATGGCGATCTCGATCGAATTGGCCGGTGACATCTCCCCCGGGTTGATGATGCCGACCTGGGGCACGTAGAGCGCACCGGCGATGCCGCACAGGACCGCCGAAAGCGTCCAGATGAAAAGCTTGTACCAAAGCGGGTCATACCCCGAGAACATCACGCGCGACTCCGCATCGCGAATCGCGGTGAGCACCCGGCCGAGCTTCGAGGTAACGATCCAACGCCCGAGCAACAAGGTTCCGACCAGCGCAAGCCCCGACAGCACGAAGAGGGTCATGCGCATCTGCGGCGTGAAGATCGGGTGATCGAGGATGCGCTTGAAATCGGTGAACCCGTTGTTTCCGCCGAACCCCGTGTCGTTGCGAAAGAACAGCAGCATGAAAGCGAAGGTCATCGCCTGCGTGATGATCGAGAAGTAAACGCCCTTGATGCGCGAGCGGAACGCGAAGTAGCCGAAGATGAACGCTAGCAGGCCAGGCACCAACACAACCAGCAGGCACGCGTACCAGAAGTGGTCGGTAAAGCTCCAGTACCAGGGATAGGCTTTCCAGTCGAGGAACACCATGAAATCGGGCAGCGGACTCTTGTAAACGCCATCCAGCCCGATTGAGCGCATCAGGTACATCCCGAACGCATACCCGCCCAGCGCAAAGAACAAACCATGGCCGAGCGAAAGGATACCCGTGTATCCCCAGATGAGATCCATGGCCAGCGCGACGATCGCGTAGCACATGATCTTGCCGATCAGCGAAACGCTGAAATCGGACATGTGAAAGAGGCTGTCCTTCGGAACCACCAGGTTGAGCAGGGGCGCCACTGCGCAGATCAGCACGAGCGCGGCAATGACGCCGCCCCAACCGCGAGGCCCGAACAAAGCGCTACGCGGTTGGTTAAGCATCCGCAAACCGCCCTTTGAGCGCGAACATCCCCTGGGGGCGCTTTTGGATGAAGACGATGATGAACACAAGCACCGTAATCTTGGCGAGCACCGCGCCCGAGATGCCTTCGAGGAACTTATTGACGATTCCAAGGCCCATGGCGGCATAGACCGTCCCGGCGAGCTGGCCGACTCCGCCCAGCACGACCACCATGAACGAATCGACGATATAACCCTGGCCGAGATCGGGCCCGACGTTGCCGATCTGGGACAACGCACAGCCCGCGAGGCCCGCGATGCCCGAACCCAGGCCGAAGCACCAGGTATCGATCCTGCCGGTATGCACGCCCATGCATGAAGCCATCGACCGGTTCTGGGTGACTCCCCGTACAAAGAGCCCGAGACGCGTGCGGGTCAGCGCAAGCCAAACAAGTACCAGGACGAGGGCTGAAAATCCGATGATGACAATGCGGCTCCAGGGCAGCACGACGTTGGACAGCAGCTCGACCCCGCCCGACATCCAGACGGGATTCTCCACCTGGACGTTCTGCGCGCCGAAGATCGTGCGGACCGACTGGATCAGGATCAGGCTGATGCCCCAGGTCGCAAGCAGCGTTTCGAGCGGACGCCCGTACAGGAACCGGATCACCCCCCGCTCGAGCAGCATGCCCACGACCGCCGCGCAGATAAACGAGGCGGGGACCGCGGCAAGCAGATACCAGTTGAACCAGCCCGGTGCGTTGGCGCGAACCAGGTTCTGGACGACGTACGTTGCGTACGCGCCAATCATGATGAGCTCCCCGTGCGCCATGTTGATCACGCCCATCAGCCCGTAGGTAATGGCCAGCCCGAGCGCCGCCAGCAATAGGATCGACCCGAGGGAAATGCCGCTGAATACCTGGGCAATGCGCTCGCCGGTCGAAAGGCGGCGCTCCACTTCTGCGAGCGATTTCTGCGCGGCAAAGCGGATATCGGCGTCGGCCTCCGCGAATTCGCCGCCTTTCTTGGCCAGCAACTCGATGAGAATGGTCTTGGTGTTGGGATTGACGCTCGACCCCAGCGAAGTGATCGCCGTCATCCGGACCGCTTTGTCCTTGCTGTTCAGCTGCAGGTTGGACCGCACTCGCTCGAGCAGCGCCTTGATATCGGCGTCGGATTCCTTTGCGATCGCCCTCTCGACCAATGGGAGGCGCTCGCCTTCGGTCTCGTCCTGGAGCGTTTTGGCCGCTGCAAGCCGAACGGCGCGATCGCGCGATGTGAGCTTGAGGGTGGCTATGGCGGCGGCCAGCTCGCGCCGAAAGACGTTATTCGCCACAACTTCGTCGAGATCCTCGGGCAACTTGGCGATCGGTTGTCCGGTGAGGGCATCCATCCCCTTGCCATCGGCCATGATCACGATCTTTTTTGTCGAGGCCGAGGTCTGCACATTGCCTTCGGCTAGCGCGGCCAGAAAGCCGATTGCAGATTCGTCGCCGGCGGCCGCTATGGCATTGAGCGCCTCGATGCGCACCTCCGATTCGGGCGCTACAAGCTTCCCCACCTGCTCTGGAGTAATCGCCGCGGCCGGAAGGATGACCCCAAGCGCGAACACGGCCAGAACGCATCGAACCACGCGCACGAGAATCATTTTCTGTCTTGGAAAGGTCGCGCGGCAAATTGAGCCATACCGCGCGCCATGGTGCAAATCGGGCCCGCGGCAGCGACCTTGAATCGGCCGGCGATGCCGCGGGGATGGGACTTCTTACTCCGGCTCACCCTTCTTCTTGTCGTTGCCGGTGATGAACGGGCTCCACGGCGCGGCCTTCACCGGGCCGGGCGTCTTCCAGACCACCTTGAACTGCCCGTCAGCCTGGACTTCGCCGATGAACACGGGCTTATGCAGGTGATGGTTCTTCTCGTCCATCTTCGCGGTAAAGCCGGATGGCGCCTTGAACGTCTGCCCGCCGACGGCCGGGATGACCTTATCCACTTCGATCGACTTCGCCTTCTCGACAGCCTGCTTCCACATGTAGATGCCGACGTACGTTGCTTCCATCGGATCGTTCGTGAGTGGCTTGTCAGCACCCGGGAGCTTCATTTTCTTGGCGTAGGCAGCCCATTTCTTCTTGAAGTCGTCATTGGCCGGGTTTTTGAGGGACATGAAGTAATTCCATGCCGCAAGGTGCCCGACCAGCGGCTTGGTGTCGACGCCACGCAGCTCCTCTTCACCCACCGAGAACGCCACGACCGGAACGTCGGTTGCCTTGAGGCCCTGGTTGCCCAGTTCCTTGTAGAACGGCACGTTCGAGTCGCCGTTGATCGTCGAGATCACTGCGGTCTTGCCGCCTGCGGCGAACTTCTTGATGTCGGCAACGATGGTTTGGTAGTCGCTATGGCCGAACGGTGTGTACTTCTCGTCGATATCCTTCTCGGCGATGCCCTTTGACTTCAGGAAAGCACGAAGGATCTTGTTGGTCGTGCGCGGATAGACGTAGTCCGTGCCGAGCAGGACAAAGCGCTTGGCACCGCCGCCGTCCTTGCTCATCAGGTATTCGGTCGCCGGGATCGCCTGCTGGTTGGGCGCCGCACCCGTGTAGAAAACGTTTTTCTCGAGCTCTTCGCCTTCGTACTGCACCGGGTAGAACAGGAGACCGTTCAGCTCCTTGAATACCGGCAGGACCGACTTCCTGGAGACCGAAGTCCAGCATCCGAACACCACCGAAACCTTATCCTGCCCCACGAGCTGCTTTGCCTTCTCGGCGAAAAGCGGCCAATTCGAGGCCGGGTCGACGACGACAGGCTCGAGCTTCCTGCCCATCACGCCGCCCTTGGCGTTGATTTCTTCGATTGTCATCAGCGCCACGTCTTTCAGCACCGTCTCGCTGATCGCCATCGTTCCCGAGAGCGAATGCAGGATGCCTACCTTGATCGTGTCGGCCGACAGCGCGTACGGTCCATAGCTGAAGGCTGCGGCGACGGCGGCGCCAACTGCCAGTTTTTTCAGAAAACCTCTGCGTTGCATGTTTGTTTCTCCCGGATTGATGAGCGTTGCTTGAATTCCATGCGACTCGCTGCTTGCCACGATCCCGCACGTCCGGGCAGGTAATTGCACGGGCTGTGCCATGTCAGGAAACGGACGACACCACGCCCACATATCCATTAACAATCAAAGGAATGAGTGAAGCTGACCGCACCGTAAGCGGGCAAAGGGCTAATCAATGAAACCCGGCGAAGGTCCGATTTGGTGCGCTCAATTGGAACGCGCACCAAATAGATGCGTATCCGCAGTCCCAATGTCTGACGCCATAAAAAAGTCTCGAGTCTTGCCTCAGTTTCGGAACTGCATTACTGTATATATACACAGTATAGGTCATGTACTGGATGTAACCACGGTTCGTCTGTTGATCCCTGAGTCATGCACTCACTTTCATCGCTTGGCGAAATCCTGCATCGCGGCCTCGTCTGGCGTGGGGGTCGGCTTACGGGTACGGCAACTTCATGTGTGCCCAGCGGTTTTTCAAGCTTGGATGCGGAATTACCTGGTGGAGGCTGGCCTACAGGGGTTCTCACCGAACTCATGCCCGAGCACGAAGGAATAGGCGAGCTCCGAGCTCTTGGGCCTGCCTTAGCGGAGATTGCCGCCAAAGGCCATTGCCTGGCATGGGTCGATCCTCCGTATCTACCTTATGCCCCTGCCCTGCACGCGGCCGGCATCGATCTTTCCAAAATCATGATCATAAAAGCCCGGTACCAAAAGGATTCGCTCTGGGCCATGGAGCAGGCACTTCAGTCCGGGGCTTGCGGCGCAGTCTTGGCCTGGCCGGGAAAAGTTACCTTCACCCAGCTCAGGCGCCTACAGATCGCAACTGAAAGAAGCTCGGCACTTGCATTTCTTTTCAGGTCGCCCTCCTCAGCACTTGAATCTTCGCCAGCTGCTTTGCGCCTTCACCTGGAAGGGTGCAAGGGCGATCTCGCAGTAAAAATTCTCAAGCGCCGCGGTGGTCCTTTAGCCCGCCGCATCTTGTTGACACCGGTACCGGTGGTTGAACCGCCGCTGCCAGCAAAAACCATTACAGACCATGAAATCGAACCAGCAACAATGGATAGCGCTTTTTCTGCCGCGGCTGCCGCTTGAAGCGGCATTTACCCCAGGCTGCAGCACGGAACCCTGGGGGGTTGCTGAAAGCCGATCCTTAGTAGATTGCAACTCTGCAGCATTTGCTCAGGGGGTGAGACCGTGGATGTCTCGAGCAGCGGCAACCGCACTGTCCCCTAACCTTCGACTGCTTGAGCGGGATCTCGTCGTTGAACGGGCAGCCATCGAAGCGTTAGCTTGCTGGGCCGGCTGCTATTCACCAAACGTGGCACTTACGGAGCCTCAGGGTACAGAAGGCTTGCTGTTGGAAGTTTCCGGAAGCCTGAAGCTTTTCGGCAGCGCTGCCCGCATTGCGGCCGATCTTGTTTCGGGTGTCGGGCAAATGGGTTACACCGCCCAAGTCGCCTCTGCTCCAACAGCATTGGGAGCCTGGTGGCTTGCGCGGGGTGGGTCGTCTTCACCCTGCCTTAGCACGACCGACCTGCAAAAAAGACTGCAACCGCTGCCAGTGGAAGTATTGGGCAGTGATGCAAGGACGCGTGCAACTTTGGAGTCGATAGGGGTGGGCACGTTAGGCGAACTTCTTTCGCTGCCCAGGGCAGGCCTGGCCAGACGATTCGGAAAAGCGCTCGCGGATGATATCGATCGTGGGTTGGGAGACTTGGCCGACCCGAGGATCTATTTAAGTCCACCTGAGAAATTTAATGCCGCATTGGAATTGCCGGCAGAAGTGCATGAAGCAACCGTGCTTGTATTTGCGCTTAGACGGCTGGTAGTTCAACTCGGCGGATATCTCTCAGCCCGTGATGGCGGTGTACAAAAGATTCACATCAGTCTTTTTCACAAGCAATCCAGCACTGAAATCGAAATCGGCCTGGTCAAGCCGAACAGGGATCCCGAGCATCTGCTGATGCTCATCAGGGAAAAGCTGTCCTCCCTGACCCTCAAACAACCTGTACGCAGGATAGAGCTCTCAGCCGATGACATCCTTCAGATCAGCCATGAAAACCTGGACTTGCTGGATGACACACTCAAGAAGCCGGGGGTGTGGCATGGCCTGATCGAGCACTTGCAAGCCCGATTAGGAAACCATGCAGTAACGGGCATTGCAATGAACTCGGGCCATCGGCCAGAGGCCGCCTGGCGAGTCGCGATGCCGGGTGAACAGGGGACAATCCTTGAATTCGGGGCCCGCCCCCTTTGGCTGCTCAAAGACCCAAGGCGTCTCGAAGAGGTGGACTCTGCCCCGCATTGCGATGGACCGCTCGCATTGCTATCGGGCCCGGAGCGGATCGAATCGGGCTGGTGGGATGGGCACGATGCGGTCCGGGACTACTTCGTAGCCCGTGGTCGGGCTGAATCCCTGCTATGGATCTACAGGGAAAGGGGCCTCATGCCGGGGCATTGGTATCTGCATGGGATTTTTGCATGACGGCACTCCCCGGTTATGCCGAGCTGCATTGCCTGTCGAATTTCAGTTTTCTGCGCGGCGCATCTCATGCAGGCGAGCTCGTCGAGCAAGCTCACGCTCTTGGGTATACGGCGCTGGCGGTCACTGACGAATGTTCTGTTGCGGGCATCGTGAGGGCACATATCGCAGCTAAAGACCATCCCGGACTCAAACTGATAACGGGAACTGAAATCAAGCTTGAGGACGGCCTCAAACTCGTCCTGCTTGCGACTGACCGCAATGGGTACGGAAATCTTTGCGAACTAATTACCACGGGCAGACGGCGCGCAAGGAAAGGCACCTACAACCTGAAAAGGTCGGATCTGGAATCGGGCTTGCCCGGCTGCCTTGCCCTGCTGATTCCTGGTTCTGGCATCCAGGAAGAGCAGGCTGCCTGGCTCGCAAAACGCTTTCCCGATCAGGCCTGGATTGCAGTGGAACTCCATCACGGTCATCGAGACAAGGCCAGGCTTGCAGAATTTAGGATGCTGTCAAAAGCATCCGGGCTCTCCCTTATGGCGGCAGGCGATGTGCACATGCATATCCGCTCCCGCAGGCCTTTGCAGGACACGCTGACCGCCATCCGGTCTGGAGTGGCCGTGGCTGAAGCCGGGCACGCGCTTTTTCCTAACGCCGAGCGTCATCTTCGGAGCCGGGTCCGCCTGGCCCAGGTTTACCCCGAATCGCTCCTTCAGGAAACACTGCGAATAGCTGAACGATGCACTTTTTCATTGGATGAATTGCGATACGAATACCCGGAGGAAGTCGTTCCTCCAGGGAAAACCCCGCCAGGTTATTTACGAGAGTTGGTCTGGCAAGGGGCCGCCCACCGGTACAAAAATGGCATGCCACCCGATGTCCTGGAACTTGTAGACAAGGAGCTTTCGCTCATCCATGAAAAGCAATACGAATATTATTTTCTGACGGTCTACGACATTGTTCGTTTTGCCAGGCAGGAGGGCATCCTCTGCCAGGGGCGTGGTTCCGCAGCCAATTCGGCCGTGTGTTATTGCCTGCACATCACCGAGATCGACCCTGCGCGTTCCAAGCTGCTGTTCGAACGCTTCATCTCCAGGGAACGCAACGAGCCGCCGGACATCGATGTCGATTTCGAGCACGACCGGCGTGAGGAAGTCATCCAGTACATCTATGGTAAATACGGTCGGGAAAGGGCCGCCCTAGCCGCAACTGTCATTTGCTACCGCTCGAAAAGCGCCCTCAGGGATCTGGGCAAGGCACTTGGGTTTTCACTCGAGCAGGTGGACCGGCTGGCGAAACTGCTGGCTTGGTGGGATGAGCCAGGATCGCTGCCGGCACGGCTCAAGGAATCCGGTTTTGATCCCTCTGCATTGCCGGTCAGGCAGCTGCTGGACATGACCAACGAATTGCGCGGCTTTCCTCGTCACCTCTCCCAGCATGTGGGGGGATTTGTCATGGGACGCGGGAAGGTATCGAGGTTGGTGCCGATCGAAAATGCCGCCATGCCCGACCGGTCGATCATCCAGTGGGACAAGGATGACCTGGACGCGGTCGGCCTTATGAAAGTGGATGTGCTTGGGCTCGGCATGCTTTCGGCAATCAGGCGGACTCTTCAACTTGTCGGGGATGGGCAGGGCGGTCCTTTGAGATTGCAGGCCATCCCGCCTGAAGATCCAGCCGTTTACTCGGCAATGCAAAAGGCGGACACCGTCGGTGTTTTCCAGATTGAATCGCGCGCGCAGATGTCGATGCTGCCCAGGCTGCGGCCGGAGACTTTTTACGACCTGGTGATTGAAATCGCGATCGTCCGTCCCGGCCCCATACAGGGCGACATGGTTCACCCGTATCTCCGGCGAAAAAATGGACTCGAGCCTATAGAGTATCCAAGCAAGGAAGTGGAAGCGGTCCTTAAGCGCACTCTTGGCGTGCCGCTCTTTCAGGAGCAAGTGATGGAACTGGCGGTCGTCGCGGCTGGATTTACGCCCGGTGAGTCCGACCAGTTGAGACGCGCGATGGCCGCCTGGAAGAGAAAGGGCGGGTTGGACCCTTTCCAGAAAAAGCTCAAGGAAGGGTTGATCAGGAACCAGTACACCGAAGAATACGCCGATCGGATATTCGAGCAGATCCTCGGGTTCGGCGAATACGGATTTCCGGAATCGCATTCGGCCAGCTTTGCGCTCCTGGCCTATGCATCTGCCTGGTTGAAGCTTTACCACCCGGCAGAATTTCTCTGCGCCCTCCTGAACAGCCAACCCATGGGATTTTATTCGCCCTCACAACTGGTGCAGGACGCCCGCAAGGGAAAGGGGCATAGGCGCAGTGTGGAGGTTAGTCCAATCGACGTCCACGCGAGTGATTGGGATTGCACGCTCGAACGTCTTGAGGACGGCGCTCGCGCAGTCAGGCTTGGACTGAGAATGGTGAAGGGGCTTGGAAAAGCGCCCGCTGAACAAATTGTGGCGGCAAGACTGAATGGCCCTTTTTTATCGGTGCCTAAACTTGCAAGCAGGGCTGGACTTGACCGCGGCGAGTTGTCCGCATTGGCAAGGGCTGGAGCCCTTAAGGGGTTGGCAGGCAACAGGCACCAGGCTGCCTGGCAGGTTTCCGGCATTGAAAAGCACTTCCCGATGCTGGATGGTTCCGACCGTGACGAACTGGCGCCGGCGCTCAGCGAACCCACCGAAGGCCAGGATATGGTGGCGGATTACGCAAGCACAGGCCTTACCCTGGGACGGCACCCATTGTCCCTCCTGCGCGCTCGCCTTGCTTCCGCTCGTTCCTTTACGGCTCAGGACCTGGCTGGCTTGCCGCACGGCAGCCCTGCGAAAGTGACGGGTATAGTCACGGGAAGGCAACGGCCCGGCACTGCATCGGGAACGGTTTTCGTCACCCTTGAAGATGAAACCGGCTGGATTAACGTGATTGTCTGGCCTTCCCTGGTCGAAAAACAACGCAGGCAGTTGCTCGCATCCAAATTGATGACGGTGCATGGCACCTTGGAACGTGAAGAGGACGTCGCACACCTTGTTGCTCATCGGCTGGATGATGACAGCCACCTCCTGGGCGAACTGGAAACCGTCAGCCGGGATTTTCAATGAAGGGCATTTACAATCCAGACTTCCACTTAACCAACGGCCCTTACTCGCCCGGTTCCTGATATGCGCCAGCCTCTTCCTTCCTTCATCTTCACAAGCGTGATCTCTTGGGCCTTCTTCGCCTCTCCCCTCCACGCCCAGCTTTACACATGGAAAGACCAGCAAGGCAACGTCGTGATCAAGAACGCGCCTCCGGCCTGGTACAGCGAATCGGATCGACTCAAAGGCGCCCGCGTACAGGTCCTGCGTAACGGCGCCGTGGTCGATGACACGGAATGGCCCGTGCAAAGGCGCCAAGAGGGACGCAACAAGGACGCACGGGACGAAGCCAAGCGGGCACAGTCCGAGGCCCCTGCTTCCGCCCAGCCGTCCAAGGCTCCCGCAAAAGACGACGACGAGTGAGTTTTTTGCTCTGCCGTCGACTTCGCTCGCATGCTGGTGGGCCGTGTTGGACTCGAACCAACGACCAAAGGATTATGAGTCCTCTGCTCTAACCGACTGAGCTAACGGCCCCCGGGGGCGGATTATTGCAGACCGGCCCGACTACTTCACTTTCAGGATTCGTGCGATCGTGTCCGACAGGATGTTCTTGCTGTACGGCTTGGTGATGTAGCCGTCGGCGCCGAGTCCCAGGCCTTGCGAAATTTCCCTGGGATCGTCCTTCGCCGTAAGCATGGTTACCGGCAGCAATGCGAATTTCGGGTGGCTGCGAAGCTTGGCGAGGATATCGAATCCGTTGCCGTCCGGCAGCATCACGTCGAGAAGGAGGATCGCGGGAAGAGGCTGGGTGCGCAGGTCGTCGAGCAATTCGCGTGCGCTTCGCGCGACGCGAACACGATAACCCGCCATCGCGACCCTCAGGTCGGCCAATGCAAGCTGGTCGGGGTCGTCCTCCACGATCAGAACCGTGGTGTCTGCCGGTGGAACCGTCGCCGGCGGTCGGTTCTTTAATCGATCTTCCGCGACCCAGGCACCCGCCTTGGCAAGCACCGTTTCCGCCGACTTCGCTTGCGTTGCGATCCGCGTCGCCTCTTCGCCGGTGATACGCGCCTTCGCCGCGGGTTTGGCAAAAAACTTTGTGAAGTCGAGGTCGAAATCGGCTTCGCTCGGAACCGCCTCGAGATAACCGATTTCCTCGAGTTCGGCGATCCAGTCCGAGATGAGCTTGTCAGGGTAGCGCCGCAACGCGCTGCGGATTACGTCGTAGTGAGTATCGGCCTGGATCAACGCGAGGATGCGCCGATAATCGGCGGGTACCGAAAGATCGTCGCTCTTGCTGACGCCTTGCCCTGCCTCGGTAAGCCTGTAGGTGGATCCTTCTGCGCTCATGATGCCGGCTCCCTGATCCGCTAAGACCGGGCGAGCGCCCGCTCGAGAAACTCCAGCCGGTCCTGCCCCCAGAAAAGCTCTCCGGAGTAGGCAAAGGTCGGCGCGCCAAATACATTGCGGGACAACGCTTCCTCGGTGTTCGCCGCGTACTGCACCTTGCCTGCCTCGAGCACTTTGGCGATTTCGTGGATTGAATGGCGCGCTGCAATGGTCGAAAGCACTGACGGGTCGGCGATGTTTTCTTCCCGAACCCAGACAGCTGAAAGGATATCGCCGGCCAATGTCATTCGCTTGCCAGGCTCAGCACCCGCGATCAGGCAGGCGGCCTGCGTTCCGTCGACCGGGAAATACTTCGGCTGAATGTTGAGCGGCAAGCCAAGGTGGTCACGCCAGCGAGCGAGTTCCATGAGCCGGTAGGCCTGTCTTTGGGGCGCCCGCTTGCCAAGCGGAAGGCCGCCCGAGACCGGAAAAATCACGCCGTAATCGACAGCCTTTGGCTGTACGACGGCGCCGGCGCGCTTCGCGATCGCGGCCAAGCGCTCGTGCCCGAGGTATGTCCAAGGCGAGACAGGGGAAAAAAAGTAGTCGACCACTTTCATGCTCGCTCCAAATGAAACGGGCCGCCGTTTTTCAAGGGCGGCCCGCTTTGCCCGACCCTGCCTCTAGCCTTCCTGGTCCAGAAAGCTCTTGAGGCGTTCAGACCTCGAGGGGTGGCGGAGCTTTCTGAGCGCCTTGGCCTCGATCTGGCGGATCCTTTCGCGCGTCACGTCGAACTGCTTGCCTACTTCTTCGAGCGTGTGGTCGGTCGACATCTCGATGCCAAAGCGCATGCGCAGGACCTTGGCCTCGCGCGGCGTCAGCGTGTCGAGCACTTCCTTCGTGGCATCACGCAGGCTCGAATAGGTTGCCGCATCGGAAGGAGCCATGGTCGACTGGTCTTCGATGAAGTCGCCCAAATGCGAATCGTCGTCGTCGCCGATCGGCGTTTCCATGGAGATCGGCTCCTTGGAGATCTTGAGGATCTTGCGAATCTTTTCTTCCGGCATTTCCATGCGCGTTGCAAGCGTCGCCGGATCCGGCTCCGAGCCCGTCTCCTGGAGGATCTGGCGCGAAATCCGGTTCATCTTGTTGATCGTCTCGATCATGTGGACCGGAATACGGATCGTCCGGGCCTGGTCCGCGATCGAACGCGTGATCGCCTGGCGGATCCACCACGTTGCGTAAGTCGAAAATTTGTAGCCGCGGCGATATTCGAACTTGTCCACGGCCTTCATGAGTCCGATGTTGCCTTCCTGGATCAGGTCGAGGAACTGCAGGCCGCGATTGGTGTACTTCTTCGCGATCGAAATCACGAGGCGCAGGTTGGCTTCGGTCATTTCGCGCTTCGCGCGGCGGGCCTTGGCCTCACCGGTCGACATCTGCTTGTTGATTTCCTTCAGTTCCTTGAGCGAGATGCCGATCTTCTGCTGGACGGCCACCATCTTGCCGAGCAACTCCAGCACCGATGGCTCAAGGCGGATGAGGCCCGTGCTCCAAGCCTGATTGGAGTTGATCTCGGCTGTCAGCCAGCGCCGCGAGCCTTCGTTACCCGGGAAAATCTTGATGAAGTGCTGGCGCGGCATGCCGGCCTTGCGCGTGCAGATGTCGAGGATCTCGCGCTCATGCGAGCGGATCTGCTCGACCAGGCGACGCAGGCTGTCGCAAAGGCGCTCGACCGTACGGGCAGTGAACCGGATTGCCATCAGCTCATTGGAAATCTTGTCCCGAGCGTTCAGGTAATCCTTGTCCTTCGAGCCCCGTGCCTCGAGGGCCTTCTTCATTTTTTCGTAGAGGCGGCGAATCCGCGCAAACTTTTCCAACGCGTCGGTCTTGAGCTGCAGCAGGTTGGCGGCGGCGATTGCGCCGTCGTCATCGGCATCGGCCTCTTCCTCGACTACGTCCTTGTCCTCTTCGTCGACAGCCGCTTCGACTTTCTTGGGGTCGAAGTCGTCTTTCGCGTTCGGGTCAATCAGGCCATCGACAACTTCGTCGATGCGCATCTCGTCTTTCTCGACTTTCTCGGCCAGGTCGAGGATGTCCTGGACCGTGGTCGGGCAGGCCGAGATCGCCTGGATCATGTGCTTCAGGCCTTCCTCGATGCGCTTGGCTATTTCAATCTCGCCTTCGCGCGTGAGGAGTTCCACCGAGCCCATCTCGCGCATGTACATGCGCACGGGGTCCGTGGTGCGGCCGAACTCTGAGTCGACGGTCGAGAGAGCTGCTTCAGCCTGCTCTTCCACGTCCTCGTCGGTAGCCGCGACCGGGGCGGCTTCGTTTATGAGCAACGTTTCCTGGTCGGGCGCCTGGTCGAAGACCTGGATGCCCATGTCGCCGAAAGTCGTGATGATCGACTCGATCTGCTCGGCGTCGACGAGATCGTCCGGCAGGTGGTCGTTCACCTCGGCGTAGGTGAGGAAGCCGCGCTCCTTGCCCAGCTTGATCAGGTTGCGCAGGCGCATGCGCCGCGTTTCGGCGTCCTCTTTAGGAAGCTCAGGCGAATTCGCGAGGAAGCTTTCCTTCTTTCCGCGGCGGCCCGACTTGCCCTTGCCGATCTTGAGGCCCTGGTTGACCTTGGCTTCGAGCAACTCGAGGGCGACTTTCGCACTCTTGATGGTCGTCTTCGGCGCGCCCTTGCCAGCCGGTGCCGCGGGCTCTGGCTTGACAGGCAAAACCTGTCCTTTCTTGCCGGCCTTGAGGGCTTCCTTGGCGGGAACGACCTTTTCGGCGACGACAGGCTTCTTGGTGGCCTTCGCGTTAGCCGGGGGCATAGCCTTTTTGACTGCCGGTTTGGGCAGCGGCTTGAGTGCGGTTTTTTTGACGACCTTTGCCGGCGCCGCCTTGATGACGGCGGCCTTTTTCTTGGTTGCGGGTCGGGCGGAGGGCTTTGCGGATTTAGCCGGCGCGCTCTTCCGCGCAACTGCCTTTTTCACCTTCAACGCTTTGACAACCTTGGCTTTTTTCTTGGTCGATGCCGCTTTGGCGGGCGCTTTCTTTGCCGTCGGTTTACGCTTGTCTCTGGCCATTGCTGCCTCGCGCTTGTGCTCCGGTCGCAGCGAACCCGACTGGGCAAGCCATCACCGGAAAGGGGAACCCTCGATTATAGCAGATCACGCCCTACATTCGTTGGCTCTTGAGGACTGCAAGCTCATTGGTCCGTCTCAACAGTTCGGCCCCCAGTCCCGGGCGACTAGCCGCCTCCCGCTTCAGGGTTTCGATTTCCTCGTTCTTTCGCTTAATGCTCAGCGACAACAGGATCTGGCGGAATTCAGGCTCGGCGGACTCCTCGCCGGGCCCATGATCCAGCATGGCCGCCTGGGCCCTGAAAACGACCGCTTCATGCTCCGAACCCTGGGCACGCTCCACGATGATCGCTTCGCCACTTGCCGGATCCTCTTCGACCCACCCCGCAATGGCTTTCAGCGCAGCGGTCTCGCCCAGCCTCTCGTCCAGGAGATCCGGGTCCAGTCCCGTCGCAAGCGAAGGCTTGGCAAGCACGCAGCGGAGCAGCTTTTGCTCCTGCGACGTGATGAGCGGCGCCGGGGCGCGCGAAGGAGCGGCGCGCGCATAACTTCGTTCGCCAGTGGCACGCAGGCCCATCAGCCGCTCGGCCTCGTCCTGGGACACCTGCGCAAGCGACGCGACCTCTTTGACCAATTGCAGCTTGAGACCGGCGGCCGTAATTTTTTCAAGATGCGGCTTGGCTTCGGTCAGGAATTTCGACCTTCCCTCGGCGGTGCCCAAATCGGCTTGCCCGCGCAGTTCGCCCATGAGAAAGCCTGATAGCGTTTGCGCTTCCCGCGCCAGCCGCTCGAACGCCTCCTGGCCGTGCTTTCGCACGTAACTGTCCGGGTCGTCTTCCGCTGGCAGGAACAGGAAACGCATGGGCTTGTGATCGACTGCAAGTGGCAGGCTCACTTCCAGCGCCCGCCATGCCGCTTTGCGGCCGGCGGAATCGCCATCGAAACAGAACACGATTTCGTCCGCCAGGCGCAACAGCTTCGTTATGTGGGTCGGCGTGGTCGCTGTGCCGAGCGTCGCAACTGCATAGCCAACCCCATATTGCGCCAGCGCAACGACGTCCATGTAACCCTCGACCACCAGGACACGCCCCGCCGTGCGAATCGCGTCCCTCGCTTGCATCAATCCGTAAAGTTCGCGCCCTTTTTCGAACAGCGCAGTCTCGGGTGAGTTCAGGTACTTGGGCTCGCCCTCCCCCATGACACGGCCGCCAAAGCCGATTACGGATCCGCGCTGGCTGAAAATCGGGAACATGACGCGGTCGCGAAACCTGTCGTATCGCCTGCCCGCTTCGTTATCGATGACAAGCCCGGTTTCCGCCAGGCTCTTGTCGTCATAGTCCGGGAAGACCGTCTTCAATCCTTGCCAATCGTCCGGGGCATAGCCGATTCGAAACCGCGCCGCAACCTCTCCGGTCAGGCCTCGGCTTTTCAAATACCCGATGGCCTTGGGTGAGTCCTTGAGGTGCGTCCTGAAAAACTCCATGGCTTTTTCCATCACGGCATACAGGTCCGTCTCTCGCTCGCGCCGCTGGTTCTCCTGAGGGGATCGCTGGATCTCCGGTACCGTCATGCCGGCGCTCGCCGCAAGGTCCTTGATCGCGTCGACGTAGCCCATGCTGCCGTACGCCATGACGAACCCGATTGCATTGCCATGCGCGCCGCATCCGAAGCAGTGATAGAACTGCTTGGCCGGGCTCACCGTGAATGACGGCGACTTTTCGGTATGGAACGGGCAGAGGCCCTGGTAGTTCGCGCCGCCCTTCTTAAGCTGGACGTAGCGCGACACCACGTCGACGATGTCGACCCGGTTGAGGAGATCCTGTTTGAACGAGTCTGGGATCATGGGACTGCGCCCATTTTTCCACGGAAAAACGGGCCTGTCCCCGATTTTGCGGCTCAGCCCGCGAGCTTCGCCTTGATCAGGGCCGAGACTCGGCCCATGTCTGCGCGGCCTGCCAGCTTGGGCTTGAGGATCGCCATCACCTTGCCCATGTCGGCCATTGCTTTTGCACCGGTTTCGGCCATGGCGGCGTCGATCACTTGACCGACTTCGGCCTCACTCATTTGTTGGGGCAGGTACGCCGTCAGGACGCCGACCTCGAATTTCTCGGCATCTGCAAGGTCGGCGCGACCGCCTTTTTCATACTGGATGATGGATTCGCGCCGCTGTTTGATCATTTTTTCGATGATGCCCATGACATCGGCGTCCGAAAGCTCGATGCGTTCATCGACCTCGCGCTGCTTCATGGCCGAAAGCAGGAGGCGGATCGCCGACAACCGCGCCGATTCCTTTGCGCGCATGGCGGCTTTCATATCTTCGGTGATGCGGGCTTTGAGTGACATGGGCGATGTGATGGATTGGGCCAGAAATGAAAAAGCCGCGACCGGACTGTGCGTCCTGCGATCGCGGCCCTTTGCGGCAGTGACGCTCAGTACATCTTTTTCGGCAGCATCTGGCTGCGTAGGCGCTTGTGATGGCGCTTGACGGCGGCCGCGAGCTTGCGCTTGCGCTCTGCAGTGGGCTTTTCGTAGAACTCGCGGGCGCGGAGCTCGGTCAGCATCCCGGTCTTTTCGATCGTGCGCTTGAAACGGCGCATTGCGACTTCGAACGGCTCGTTTTCCTTAAGGCGAATTGTCGGCATATCCCCTCGTGTAATGCTCTGCGTGAAAGCGTGGAGGCCTTGCAAGGCCTTCGCGAAAGGCGCGGATTCTAACGGAAAAACCGCATTTCGTGCCACTGTTACGAGCAGTCCGCCCAAATGGGAGTCTGGACAGGCCCAGCTGAGGTGCCTCACACTGCGCCCCTCGGCGAAACGCTCACAATCGTTTTAAATCAAAGACATGCTTATCCTCGGCGTGGAAAGCTCATGCGATGAAACCGGCCTTGCGTTGTATGACAGCGACGCAGGCCTGCTTGCCCACGCACTGCATTCCCAGGTCGCCATGCACCAGGACTATGGCGGCGTCGTACCGGAACTTGCATCGCGGGACCATATTCGCCGGGTGATCCCGCTCTCTCGGCAGGTGCTCACCCAGGCGGGCCGCGGATTCAAAGACCTGGATGCCGTCGCCTATACGGAAGGCCCGGGGCTGGCGGGCGCTCTCCTGGTGGGCGCAGCGTTTGCGAAAGGGCTCGCGTTCGCCCTTGGCATACCCTCGGTCGGCATCCACCACCTGGAAGGACATTTGCTGTCGCCGCTCCTGTCGGGCCGCCCTCCTGTGTTCCCCTTCGTGGCATTGCTCGTTTCGGGGGGCCACACGCAGCTCATGCGCGTAAATTCGGTCGGCCGTTACGAACTCCTCGGCGAAACCCAGGACGACGCCGCGGGGGAAGCATTCGACAAGACGGCAAAACTGCTGGGCCTCGAGTATCCCGGCGGACCTGCGGTATCGAAGCTTGCGGAAATGGGACGGGCAGGTCGATTCAAGCTGCCGCGACCGATGATCAACTCGCACGACCTCGAATTCAGTTTCAGCGGCTTGAAGACCGCGGTGCTCATGCTCGTGCGCAGCCAACCTTCCGACGCCGCCACTCACGCCGATATCGCCCGCGCCTTCCAGGACGCAATGGTGGACGTGCTCGTTTCCAAATCGGTTGCCGCACTCAAAGCGACGAAGCTCAATCGCCTCGTCGTCGCCGGCGGTGTCGGTGCAAACAAGCAGCTTCGCGCCGCTTTAGACGAAGGGGCGGAGAAAAATCGCTTCGAAGTCTTTTATCCGGAGCTAGAGCTCTGCACGGACAACGGCGCAATGATCGCTTTTGCAGCCGCCCTCAGATGGGGCAAGGGCCTTCCGCCAATCGATCCCACCTTCAGCGTCCGCCCGCGCTGGGATCTTGCCGCGCTCGGCTAAGCGCCGCTCGGCTCGACGTTCTTTTTCGCGCCGATTCGCGGCTCGGTGCCGCAGAGCAGGCGCTCGATATTCGCCCGGTGACGCGTCATGAGCAGCAGCGCGATCGGGATCGTTGCCCACATTACCGGCTGTGCGCCGAAGAGCCAGAAGGCGAAGCAAGGCGCGAAGACAGCGGCAATGAGTGCTGCGAGGGAAGAGATCCGGAAGAACACGGCGATGATCAGCCAGGTGGCGAGCGTGCCACCCGCCAGCCATGCGTCGTAGCCAAGCAGCACCCCTGCCGCAGTCGCGACGCCTTTGCCACCTTGAAAGCGGTGAAAGACCGGGAACAGGTGGCCAACGAATGCAGCCAGTCCGGCGAGCGGAACGACAAGGCTCGTCGTAATGCTCTCCCCGGTTATCGCCTTGGCAATCAAGACCGCCGCAATGCCTTTGCCGGCGTCGCCGATCAACGTCATGGCCGCGGCCGTCTTGTTCCCGCTGCGAAGGACGTTCGTCGCGCCGGGATTTTTGGAGCCGTAAGTATGCGGATCGGGCAGTGAAAACAAGCGGCTGACCACGACGGCGAACGATACGGAGCCGATCAGGTAGGCGCCCATCACAACGGCGATTGCAACGAAAGGATCGTTCATGCGCGGCATTTTACCCGTCAGCCAAATCCTCGCGCTCCTCGCCCTATAATGACGTGGCCATGGATCACATCTTCATTCGCGACCTCCGCATCGAGACCCTGATCGGCTTTCACAAGCGTGAGCGCATCGTGCCCCAGACCCTGCGCTTGGACTTGGAGATCGGCATTGCGAACACTGCCGTCTTCAAAAGCGACAAGGTGACCGACTGCATCGATTACGAAAAGGTCACCATCCGCATCCGCGAGCTGGTCGGGGGAACGCATTTCAACCTCGTCGAAACGCTCGCCGAGCGTATTGCCGACATCATCCTCGGCGAGTTTGGCGCCGCGTCGGTGAAAGTGAGCGCTGCCAAGCTCGGCATCCTCAAAAACACCGGGCTGGTGGGCGTCCAATTGGAAAGGCGTCGCTGATTCGGTACGCAAGGCGCCTGCGGCCATCCGCCGCAGCATTTGCCCTTTGCCTGTCCTTCGTATGGGTGTGCGGCCCATGGTTTTCCGTAGCCCAGGCGCAAGACGCCTGCCCGCAGTCCTACTTGCCCGGCAGCATTGAGCAGTCGATCCGCGCGGCGACGCATATTTTCGTCGGCACGATCGGGGAAGTGAGTTACGTGCTCGATGGCAAGGAGCTTACGGTCGATGTGCTGGCGAAAGAACCGCCACCCGGCTTCCCGCTCGGGGTCATCATTGAACTGACCGTATTGGAGACGCTATACCAGACCGACGCGCCGTTGGCAGGGTCGATTTATCTCGGCCTGCGGGGACGAGCGGATGCGCGCCTCCTCGAGCGCCAGCGGGAGGCGGGCGGCACGCTCATCTATTTCGTGCGCCGGGAAGTCGAGACGGTAAGCTTGAGGGATAGCCCCGAAGAGCGAGTCCGTTACCACCTCGCGAGTGTCGGCGACCTGACCGTATTACCCGTGAGCCCTCTGCACAAGGACGCAATCGTTTCGGCCATCGCGCAAATGCGCAGGGCGCCGAACTAGCCCTCGAGCGCCACCTCGACAAGTTCGGGCTTCAACGCGCGCACCAGTTCTGAGGGTGCGATGCAAACCAAATAGCCTCGCCGCCCGCCGTTGATCCAGATCCTGTCCAGGTCGAGGATCGACCGCTCCATGAAAACCGGCATGGCTTTGCGCGTCCCGAAGGGCGAGGTCCCTCCCACCTGGTAGCCGGAGTGGCGCTGCGCGACTTCCGGCTGGCAGGGCTCGATGCGCTTTCGCCCAGCGTGGCGAGCGAGATTCTTCGTCGAGACTTTACGGTCGCCGTGCATCAGCACCACCAGAGGCGCGCGCGACTCGTCTTCCATCATGAGCGTCTTTACAACCGAGTGCTCCGGAACGCCCAGCGATTCGGAGGATACGGCAGTACCGCCTTTTTCCACGTACTCGTAGAAGTGTTCGGTGAATTCAACGCCCTGCTTCCTCAGGAATTGCGTGGCGGGGGTCTGCGAATGACTGGGCTTCTTCATCCGCGCGGATGGTGCACCTTGTGCAACTGCTTCAAGCGCTCGCGCGCAACGTGCGTGTAGATTTGCGTGGTCGAAATGTCGGCATGACCTAGCAGCATCTGCACCACGCGCAGGTCCGCGCCGTGATTGATGAGGTGCGTCGCAAATGCGTGCCGCACCACATGAGGGGAAAGCGCCTTTCCGGGAATCGCCTTTGCGCCATGCCGCTTGATCGCATACCAAAACGCCTGGCGCGTCATCCCGGCGCCGCGCTCGGTGATGAAGAGCACGTCGCAGGGCGGCTTACTTTTGGCCAGGTCCGGCCTTGCCTTGGAAAGGTACCGCTTGACCCAGTCGACAGCCTCCTCACCCAGCGGCACGAGACGCTCCTTCGAGCCCTTTCCCATGATGCGCACGACGCCGGCCTCGAGGTTTGCCTCAAGCGTTTTCATGCCGACAAGCTCTGAAACCCGCAAGCCCGAGGCATACAGGACCTCCAGCATCGCGCGGTCACGCAGGCCAAGCGGCGACTTGACCTCCGGCGCGGCCAACAGCGCTTCGACATCGGCCTCCGACAATGTCTTCGGAAAGCGCGGCGCACGCTTGGGCGAATCGAGCTTGAGCGTCGGATCGATTGCGACGTGCTTCTCCCGGACGCCGTACTGGTAGAAGCGCTTGAGCGTAGACAGCATCCGCGCATCGGACGTTGCACGGTGATTAACTCCGGCACTTTCATGACGCGAAGCAAAGAAGCCCTTGAGGTCCTCGTCATCCGCATCCAGCAGCGTCTTGGTCGAGCCTTTCGCCAGCCACGCCGATAACAGCTTGAGGTCGCGGCGATAGGCTTCCAAAGTATTCGGCGACAACCCGTCCTCGAGCCACAGCGCGTCGCAGAAAGCGTCGACCGGCCCTTCCGGTGACAGTGCCCGCTTCAGCTTGCCTCGGGCCACAGCGATCCGGTTTCATACATCTGCAGATTGCCTTCGTGTTTCAACAGCCACTTTTTGGCTTCGATCAGGTAACCGTCGACGTGATGAGAGAATCCACCCAGCCCGTCGGCCGCAACCACCCTGTGGCAAGGGACGACGATCGGGAACGGGTTATCGCCGCACGCCTGGCCGACAGAGCGCGGCTCGCCGCCCACCCGTCTTGCAAGTTCGCCGTAAGTCCGTGTCCGTCCGCGGGGGATGGCACTGATCTGGCGCCATACATCCCGCTGGAAGTCGGTTCCTTCCACCGAAAGCGGGAGGTCGAAAGTCGCGTCGGGGTCGTCCTTGTAGCGCTCGATCTGGCGAACTGCGCGCTCGGCCAAATCGCACTCGGGGGCACGCAACTGCGCTTCGGGAGGCAAATAGACAATTCCGGCAAGCGCGTCGCCGCGGATCCGGATCCCCACCCGCATCCTGGGAAACTCGATCACCGCAGCGTATTCAACGGGGTAATCAATCACGGGGCGGCCCGGATCCATCGTGCTCATAGCGGAATTCTACCCGCGGCCCCGCCGACGGCGGCTAGAATAACCGGCTCACCCGCTCTCAATCCCGCAGGAGGAAGTGCAATGGGCAAGATGATTCAGCTTACCGCCGCCGATGGGCACAAGCTCGATGCGTATCGCGCCGAACCGGCCGGGAAGGCCCGTGGCGCCGTCGTCGTGATCCAGGAGATCTTCGGCGTCAACAGCCACATCAAATCCGTCGCCGATGGTTTTGCCGCAGACGGTTACCTTGCAGTGGCGCCCGCGATGTATGACCGGGTCCAGCGCAACTACGACACCGGCTACACGCAGCCCGAGATCCAGGCGGGGCTTGCGATCATGCAAAAACTCGACTGGAAGCAGACCATGCTCGATGTCGATGCGGCCGTGAAAGAAGCTCAAGGCGTCGGCAAGGTTGGGATCGTCGGCTATTGCTGGGGCGGCACGGTGGCCTGGGTAGCGGCTGCGCGCACAGCGGGCCTCGCCTGCGCAGTGCCTTACTACGGCGGCGGCATTCCCAATTTTGCCGACGAGGCGCCGAAGGTGCCGATGATGTGCAACTTCGGCGAGCAGGACCAGTCCCCCACGCCCGAACAGGCAAAGGCAGCGGTCGCGAAGCACGCCACGATCGTGGCGCACTTCTACGCCGCCGGGCACGGGTTCAATTGCGACCAGCGTGGCTCATACAACGCCGAAGCGTCGAAGCTCGCGCGCACGCGCACGCTCGAATTCTTCGCCAAGCACGTCGGTTAAGCGCAGAAGGGCAGGCACCATGCGGATCGGTATCGTCGGCGTGAGCGGGTATGGCGGCAGCGAGTTGCTGAGGCTGTGCATCGGCCATCCTTCGTTCGAGGTCGTGTACGCAAGCGGCGAAAGCACGGTCGGTCAGACGCTCGCGCAGCGCTTTCCGGCGCTCGCCGGACACGCCACGGGCAAACTCGTGATCGAATCGTTTGCGCCCGAGAAGGTGGACCACGTCGACCTGCTGTTTGCTTCGTTGCCCACGGGCAAGTCGAGCGAGCCGCTGTCGCGCGTGCCGGCGCGCACGAAGATCGTGGACGTCGGCGGCGACCACCGCTACGTGGATGGGTGGACGTATGGACTGACGGAGCTGCCGGGGCAGCGGGAGCGCATCGCGAAAGCCACTCGCCTTGCCAACCCCGGGTGCTATCCCGCTGCGTCGCTCCTGGCGCTTGCGCCGCTCGTTCGCGAGGGCCTGATCGAGCCGCAGGGCATTGCGATCGACGCCAAGAGCGGCGTCACGGGGACCGGTCGGGGCGGTGCAAGCGATTTCGGCTACGCAGAGACGAATGAGGACTTGTTCGCCTACGGCCTGGCCGGGCATACGCATGTGCCCGAGATCCAGCGGACCTTGAGCGACCTCGCCGGCACGAAGGCTACGGTGGCTTTCACGCCGCATCTCGTGCCGATGACGCGTGGGATCCTTTCGACCTGCTATGCAAGGCCCCGCGGCAGTCTCGACACGGCGCGGTTGTATGCGGCCGCAGAGAAGGCCTACCGCAACGAGCCGTTCGTCAAGCTCGTGCCGGCCGAAAAGGGACGCGGCCCCCACACCAAGTGGGCAAGCGGCTCCAACCTGGTCTTCATCTCGTATGCGGTCAATCCGGATAGCGGGCTTGTCGTCGCGGTGGCCGCAATCGACAACCTCGGCAAAGGAGCCGCCGGGCAGGCAATCCAGAACGCCAATCTCATGACCGGGCAGAAGGAAACCGCCGGTCTTGAGGGCTTGCCGCTGTGGCCATGATCACAACGCAGGAGGAGCAATGAAACGTCGTACCTTTATCGAGGCCGCCTTCATCACGGCGGCCATGCCGTCGCTCGCGTTCGGCCAGGCGAAATACCCGTCGAAGCCGATCATGTGGATCTGCCCGTATGGTGCCGGCGGGAGCGCCGACCAGCGCTCGCGGCAGCTCGGCAGGCTGATGAGCGACGCGCTCGGCCAGCCGATCGTGGTGGACAACAAGCCCGGCGCCGGCGGCAACATCGGCACCGAGCTCATCGCCAAGGCAAAGCCCGACGGCTACACGATCGGCATGGGCAACTTCGCGCCGCTCTCGGTCAACAAGGCGCTCTTCAAGAAGATGGGCTACGACCCGCTCACCGATCTCACGCCCATCATGCTGATCGAGCGAGGCCCGCTGGTGCTGATGGTCCGCAACGATTCGCCCTTCAAGTCGGTTGCCGACATCGTCAAGGCGGCGAAAGCTTCACCGGGCAAGCTGGCCTACGCGTCAGGTGGCATCGGGGGCACCCACCACCTGAGTGGATCGCTGTTCGAGGTCGCCGCGGGCATCGACATGATCCACGCAGCCTACAAGAGCGGCTCTGCCGGCCAGACGGACCTCATGGGCGGCCAGGTCAACATGATGTTCGAACAGATGTATGCGGCGATGCCCTCCATCAAGGGCGGCAAGCTTCGGCCCCTCGCCATCACGAGCAAAACGCGCTCGCCGCTGGCCCCCGACGTGCCCACCATGGCCGAGGCCGGCTATCCGCAAGTGGAAATCCTCAACTGGCAGGGGCTGATCGGGCCGAAGGGCCTGCCCGCCGAGATCGTCACCCTGCTGAACGCGACGGCCAACAAGGCGCTCCAGGATCCGGCGACCCGCAAGATCATGCTCGAGCAGGGCAACGAAATTGCGGGCGGGACGCCCGAGCAATTTGCGGCGTTTATCCGCTCGGAAGCGCCGCGGTGGGCGAAAGTCGTGAAGGACGCCAAGATCGAGCCGGAGTGATCCGGCCGCTAGTCGGCTCTTGCCCCGGTTTCCTTGACCACCCTCGTCCAGCGGGCGATTTCCTGGTCGATATACTTCGCGAAGGCGTCTGGCGTCGTAGCCAGAATCGTGACGCCCTGTGCGGCGAACGTCGCGCGTACCTCCGTCTGATTGACGATGCGGACCATTTCCGCGTTCAGGCGATTGACGATTTCGCCAGGCGTCCCTGCGCGAGTGAGCGCACCGAACCAAGGCGCGACATCGAATCCGGGCAATCCGGATTCGGCCACCGTCGGAATGTCCGGAGCAAGGGGTGACCGATTAAGGCTTGTGATGGCGAACGCCTTCACCCTTCCCGCCTTCACCAATTGCAGGGAGGAGGCGATCGTCTCGAAATACAGGTTCACTTCCCCGGCGAGAAGCGCCTGGAGGGCAGGTGGCGGCCCCTTGTAAGGGACGTGCACGATTTCAATTCCGCTGGCGGCCTTGAGCAGCTCGGCCGACATGTGGGTCGAGGTGCCCGAGCCGGCCGAGGCATAAGTCAGGCTGCGAGGACGTGCCTTCGCGAGTGCGACGAGCTCCGATACCGAATTCGCCTGCACGGACGGATGCACGAGCAGGAGGTTGGGAACCGAAATGAGCAGGCTGATAGGCGCAAAGTCTTTTACGGGGTCATAGGGCAGCTTCGCAAACAGTGCGGAGTTGATCGCGTGGGTATTGATGTTGCCGAGCAGGAGCGTATGACCGTCCGGTGCTGAAGTGGCGACTGCCTGGCTCGCGATAAACCCCGAGCCGCCCGGCCGGTTCTCGATGATGACCGGCTGCCCCCAGTTCTCCTGCATATGCTGGCCGAGCACCCTCGCCAATCGATCCGACACGCCTCCCGGCGGAAACGACACGACAAACCGGATGGGCTTCGATGGATAGCCTTGCGCTTGCGCCTGCACAGCGGTGCTCGCTGCAACCAACAGCGCGATTCCTGCTGCCAGCGCTGTCTTGATCGGGTTCTTCAGCATTGCGACCTCTGCCTTTGGGCGTCAAAATGCCTACGGTTCCTTATTTGTAGCATTTTCGCCGAGCCGGCACAGAAGGAGGCTGCCATGCCCAAGTTTGTGATCTCACCGCACTTCAGGCTGCAGGAATGGGTGGCCGAAGAGAAAGGGTATTTCCAGGCCGAGGGGCTGGAGTACGAGTTTCGCGACAACTGGGGCGAAGGCGACATCGCCAAGAAGCACGCGACACCGGACAAATCCGGCGCCTACCAGAGCTTCGAGAAAGGCCGGCCGGTCGACGTGAGCTGCGCCTGCCACTGGACAGTCAATGTTGCCGCCTCGGCCGGGCACGGCAAGCTGTATGCCGATGCCTATTCAGTGTCGCCTTGCGCCATCTTCGTTCCACCGGAGTCCCCGGTCCGGCAACCGGCGGACCTCAAAGGGGTGCCGATTTCGGTGGGGTACCAGTCGGGCAGCCATTACGCCACGATCCAGGCTCTCGAGCAGTACATGCCGCCGGAGGACATTGCGCTTTCCTTCGCGGACGGGCTGCTGTTCTCGCGCATGCAATTGCTGATCGACCGCAAGGTCCCGGCCGCTTCGCTCTTCAGCGGGCCGTACTACTTTCTCGAGCAGCTCGGGTTTCGCAAGGTCATCGACTCGACTTTCATGATCGCCTCGATGATCACCGGCACGCCTGATCTCGATGACGTTCGCAAATACTTTCGCGCGCTCAGGCGCGCGCAGCGCGACATCGACCTTCGGCCCGAGCTTTACACCCACTACTACCGCAAGGAATTCCCGGCGCGCTTCCTGGACGAGATGGACACGCGCCGGTTCGGTCCGGGCGAGCGCATCGTGTTCGAGCCGTATACCCGTGAAACCTTCGAGCAGTCCCACCGCTGGATCGCCGAGCACAAGATCTTTCCGGAAGGCGGGATGGGCACCGGGAGCTACCAGGATTCGGTGCTTTCTTTGACGCCGCTCGAGGATGTCCGTGGCAGCAATTTGGTTGGAGAGCCACTACCCGCCTAGGGGTTGTCCAAAAATTGGCAGCAATCAGGCTGCGTCTTTGAGCAGCGTCTGGCCTGGCTTCACACGTGTAAAGGAGACCGGCTTCATGGCGACGCGAAGCTCGCCGGCCGGTTCCATGGTCACGCTCGTATAGGCCGAGGCGTCCAGCGGTCCCGCCTCCGGGAAGTCCGTGCGGAAATGCGCGCCGCGCGAATCTTCACGGCTCAGCGCCGCCTGAGTGATTACGCGGCTCACTTGCACCAGGCTCTTCAGATTCATCCAGTCGTGCCATGACAAGTTGAAGTCCCGCTGGTGGTCAGCGAGCGAATAGGCCTCCAGCTCGGCATCGATGGCATCCAATGCGGACAGCGCCTCCCCAAGCGGCTTGGCTTCGCGGATGATGCCGACCTTGTCCCACATGAGGTCGAAGAGGCCTTCCCGCAGCGGCTCGAGGCTGCCATGCGAAGCGCCTTTCGAACGCAACGGCCGCTCGCACCGCGCCAGGGCGGCATCGATCGCCGACTTGTCCGGCTCGCGAAAACCGCGCTCTTCTTTCAGCCAGGCCGCCATCGCTTCACCGGCCACTCCACCAAACACGGTCGAATTGGCAACGCCATTACCGCCCAACCGATTCGCGCCGTGAACGCCGCCTGAATCCTCGCCCGCAGTAAACAACCCCGGCAGGGCCGTCGTGCAATCGAGGTTGAATTCGACGCCACCCATCATGTAATGCGCGGTTGGCACCACTTCCACGAGGCCACCGGCGAGGTCGAACCCGGAATCCGCACACCGCTCGACCATGCCCTTGAACATCTTCGTCACGTTGGCCGGCCCCAGGTGCGCCATGGAGATGTAGAGGCCGCCGTTCGGCGTCGTCCGGCCCGCGCGCATCTCGCTGTACATGGAGCGGGACACGATATCGCGCGTCGCGCGCTCGAGCTTCGCGTCGTACTTGTGCATGAAGCGCTCGCGGTTTCCGTCGAGCAAATAGCCGCCCGAGCCGCGCAGGCCTTCCTCAATCACCGTGCCGGTCATCCTTGTATGCGCACCCGCAAGCAGCCCGGTCGGATGGAACTGGACCATCTCCATGTCACGCAGTGCCAGCCCAGTCCTGAGCGCCATGGCCAATCCATCGCAGCTCTTGTCGCCGGAGGGCGTGTGGTACTTGTACATCGTCGGGCCGCCACCTGTAGCAAGCAGCACCGCCTTCGCTCTTACGAACACATACTCGCCCGTGCGCATGTCAATCATGAGCACCCCCGCAATCGCTTCGCCCGAAGCGGTCTTGACCAGTTCGACGGCGCGGTGCTCCTCCAGCCGGCCGATGTCCCGCGCCCACACCTGCTCGGCGAGGCGATTGATGATCTCGATGCCGGTCAAGTCGCCTTTATGCACAGTACGGTCGAATGTCTGGCCGGCGAACGCCTTCTGGTGCACCGTGCCATCCGGGTTGCGGTCGAAAAAGCACCCGAGCTCGTTCTCCAGCTCGTGGATGCGCTCAATGGCCAGCGTCACGAGTTTCCAGGCGAGGTCCTGGTCGGGGAGCCACTTGCCGCCCTCGATCGTGTCCATGAAATGACGCTCGATCGAATCGCCCGCAGCGAGCGCCACGTTGTAGCCCCCCTGGACCATGCGGGTGCACCCGCACTTGCCGAGGAGGCCTTTCACGGCCACCGTGATGGACAGCTCCGGATTGGCCTGGTGAGCGTGCAAAGCTGCAAAGAGCCCGGCACCACCTGACCCGAGGATCAGGATATCGGTCGAAATTTCGCGCATCGGGTGTCCCTTGCTCAAGCGGACGCAGCCGGCACCGCACGGCGGCGCACGACCTGCATGACCAGCGCGAGGACCACGCCGCCGAATCCGATCACGTCCGCGACCGCGCTCGGGTACACGAGCGCAAAACCCGCCACGATGAAGAGGATTCGTTCAACCGCATTGGTCTTGAGAAGCGCCCAGCCCTGGAATCCGGCGGCGAGCGCCGCGATGCCCACGGCCGCGGTAATCGTGACTTCGGCAATCGACCACCAGTTCGCAGCCGCGAGCGCCTTCGTCGAGCCCATGAGCAGGAGCCCAAGGCCGCTCGGATCGAGCACGAACATGAAAGGCACGAGGAAGGCGGGCACTGTGTACTTCCAGCATTGCAGGGTGGTCTTGTACGGATCGCCGCCCGTAATCGCTGCAGCGGCAAACGGAGACAGGGCCGTCGGCGGCGAGACTTCGGAGAGCACCGCGTAATAGAAGATGAACATGTGCGCTGCGAAGTCCGGCACGCCCAGCTTGATCAACGCCGGCGCCGCGATCACTGCGCTGATGATGTACGAAGCGGTCACCGGCACGGCCAGGCCGACGATCCAGACGACGAGCGATGTATACAGCGCGGTCAACAGCAACGAGCCGCCCGCGTAGTCGATCACGATGCTGCTGAACTTTAGGCCCAGACCCGTCAGCGTCACGACGCCTACGATGATCCCGGCGCCGGCGCAGGTGGCCGCAACGTTCAGCACGCCCACCGAACCGCCTTCCATGGCCTTCATGAACGGCGAGCGCAGGACGCCTTCGACGAACGACTTGCGGCCCTTGAAGAAATCGTAGGGGATCAGCGCAGTGTCCCGACGCAGGAAGCTCGTGACGAACGAAACCACGGTGGCCCAGAAAACCGAGAGCACCGGCGAGAATCCCCACATCATGAAGGCGACGATCGAAATCAGCGAGAGGAAGTGGTACCAGTACTTGCGCGACAGGTTCCAGATCGAGTCGGGCTTTTCGATCACGAGGTTGCCCATGTTGTATTTGCGCGCGTCGATCTCCACCATCAGGAAGAGCGCGAGATAGAAGAGGATGGTCGGAATCACCGCCATCAGCAGCACGTCCAGGTACGAGATCTTCAGGAACTCGGCGATGAGGAACGCCGCGGCTCCAAGCACCGGCGGCGAAATGATTGCCCCCAGGCCGCCCGCCGCAAGCAGCCCGCCGGCCGCGTTCTTTTCGTAACCCGCCTTTGCGAGCATGGGGTAGGCAACCGCGCCGAGCGTCACAGTGGTGGCAACGCCGGACCCCGATGGCCCGCCGAGCAGGAACGAAGCGAGGACGACCGTGCGGCCCGCGCCGGTGGGCTTTCCACCCATCGCCGCAAACGAAAAATCGATATAGAACTTGCCTGCCCCCGAGTACTGGAGGAAAGCGCCGAAGATCGTGAACAGGATGATGAGCGAAGACGACACGTCCACCGCCACGCCGTAGATGCCCTCCAGCGTCATGTACATGTGGCCGACCAGGCGGCCGACTTCGTAGCCCTTGTGAGTCCAGGGCTGCGGCAGGTAGGCGCCGAACAAGGCGTACGCAATGAAGGCCGTGGTGATCACCGGCATGATCCAGCCGTTCGTGCGGCGCATGACTTCCATGACCATCACGATCAGCGCGACGCCGAAGAAGATGTCCCACGCTTCCGGCGACGTATTCCGGTCGGTGAAGTCGTCCCCGCCCACCAGCAGGTAAGCCGTCACCGCAATTGAAAGGAGTGCCGCAATCCAGTCCCACCACATGACTCGATGGCGGTATTTCTTTGCGACAGGAAACAGGAGGAACGAGAGCGACAGAACGAACGCCACGTGGACCGGGCGCAAGGTCTGCGTCGCGACGATTCCGTAGGCCGTGTACAGGTGGAAGGCCGACATCACGACCGCGAAGAACAACACGAACCAGCCGAGCGGCCCGCGCAGCTTGTTGGCCGCGCCTTCCTCTTCCTCGATGAAGGCCTCGGCTTTCCTGAGCGCCTCGTCGCTGACGGCCCCGCCGGATTCGGCGGGGAGTCCGGGGATGATGGTCGGCAGGTCGCCCTGGTCGAGGCTCGCGGGGCCGCTCATGTCCTGCGCTTCAATTGAGCTTGACGCCCTTTTCCGCGAAGTACTTCGCCGCACCGGGATGGTAAGGAATCGGCGATGCGGAAGATTTTTGGTTCTCCAGCTTGAAGTTCTCGGCTTCCTTGTGCACGGCGATCAGGTCGGTGCGCTTGTCGAAGATGGTCTTGACGATGTTGTAGGCCGTCTTGTCGTCCATGCTGGCGTTGGTGACCAGAATGTTCATGACGGTTGCCTGCTTGTTGTCTGCGTCCATGCCCTTGTACATCGTCATGGGAATGGTGTCCTGCACGTACAGGTTGCCGTATTTCTTGTTCATGGCCGGCACGACTTCCGCGTGGTCGATCATTTTGAGTTTGGTGCCCGGCGTGTTGGCCAGGTCGGTCACGGCCGCGGTCGGCAGGCCGCCTACCCAGAAGAACGCGTCGATCTTGCCGTCCTTGATGGCGTTGACCGACTCGGCCACGCCGAGCCGCTCGCGCTTCATGTCCTTGTCTTTGTCCAGGCCGCCGGCCTCGATGATGCGAAAGGCCATCACTTCGGTCGCGCTCCCGGGCGAACCGGTCGAGACATGCTTGCCCTTGAGATCCGCGAGCTTGTTCACGCCGCGCCCTTCGATCGAAACGACGTGCATGCGGTTCGGGTAAAGAACCATGAGCGTCTTGAGCGGAACCGGGTGGCCCTTGAACTTGTCTTCGCCCTTGAGCGCGTCCTGCGCCGCGTCGGCCATCGAGAGCGCGATATACGGCTTTCCGCTGCCGATGAGCTTGAGGTTGTCGACCGAGCCGCCGGTAACTTCGGCGGTGGCCTGCATGCCAGGCACGAACTTGGAGAGCACCGCGGCCATGCCGCCGCCGAGCGGGTAATACACACCACCCGTGCCGCCGGTTGCGATGGAAAGGTTTTGCGCGCTCGAGACGCCGGTAACGGCAGTCCCTGCGATCAATGCGAAGACAGCGAACAGTAATTTCATGAAACCCTCCTATAGGTTTGGGGAAGCGTCCGGTTATGTTGCTGCATCCGGCTCGATCGTCGGATTCTACCGGGGAATGGCAAGTCCCCTGCGGCCGGTTGTAGAAAAGCACGATCGCTCGTAGCATCGCGCCTCCATGGTCGCCGCCGCACAAGCCCAAAAACCGACGTCGATTCCCAAGAGCGAGCGCACAAAGGCTCGCGTCCTTCGGGAAGCGCTTTCGCTCGCCAGCCGGGTCGGCTTTTCCGGCCTTACATTCGGCACGCTCGCGGAGCAGGCCGGCATCTCCAAGAGCGGCCTGTTCGCGCATTTCGATTCGAAGGAAGACCTGCAGATCCAGTCGCTGCATGTGGCGGAGGAAATGTTTGTGGAGCGGGTGTTGCGCCCTGCCCTGCAGCAGCCGCGCGGCGTCCCGCGCATCCGGCAACTGTTCAGCGGCTGGATGGACTGGATCCATTCCGGCACCGTCCCCAGGGGCGACATCCTCACTGCCGCGGCCTTCGAATTCGACGACGCGCCCGACGGGCCCATGCGCGCTGCCGTGGTCGCAGGCCACGGCAAGATGCACGACACGATTGAGCGACTCGCGAAGCAAGCCATAGAGGAAGGGCAGTTCGGCAAGAAGGCGGAGCCGGACCAGTTCGCGTTCGAGTTTCTCGGCATCGTGCATGCGCATCATCACGTGAGGCGACTGTTGCGTACCGACCTCCATGCTCGCCGGGCGTGTGCGGCCTTCGAGCGGCTTCTCGCGACTTACACGCTTTGATCCTCAGTTCGCGCGAGCGCATCGCCGACTACACCGCTCGCGGCTGGTGGGGCACGCGCCGCATCCAGGACTGGCTTGCCGACGCGGTGCGCGACCGGCCGGACGCAGATGCGCTCGTCGACGCGCCTAATCGCGCGGAGTTTTTCAGCGGCTCCCCTCGCCGGCTTACCTGGCACCAACTCGATGAGGAAGTCCTACGATATGCCGGCTTGTTGCTCGACCTTGGCCTTGCGAAAGGCGACATCGTTTGCACGCAGTTACCCAATTGTGTCGAGCTTCCGGCGCTTTACCTGGCCTGCCTGAGGTTGGGGCTGATCGTCACGCCCGTCCCCGTGCAATATCGCGAGCACGAACTCGACCACATTCTGGAACTGACCCAGCCCAAGGTAATCTTCACCGCCGGCCGGATCCTCAAGCACCGTCACGCGGACATGATGCGGGAGCTTGCCCGGCGCCATGCATCGGTGAAAGCTGTGCATGCGATCGATGAAGACATTGGTGGGGCGCTGGATGCGGAGCGCATCGCTGTGCATGAACGCGAGCATCCGGTGGATGCGAACGAGATCTTCACCATCTGCTGGACCTCAGGCACGGAAGGCATCCCCAAGGGCGTCCCGCGCAGCCACAACGAATGGCTCGCGATCCCGGAGAACATCATCTTGTCTGGCGGGCTGGTGCCGGGCTGCCATCTGTTGAACGCGTTTCCGCTGGTGAACATGGCCGGCATCGCCGGGCAGTTCCTGCCTTGGCTGCAGACCGGGGCCAAGCTTGTGATGCACCATCCCTTCAGCTTGCCGGTGTTCCTCCAGCAGGTAAAAGACGAGGCGATCGACTACACGGTCGCGGCGCCGGCCATCCTGGCCACACTGGCCAAGAACCCGGACCTCATGGAGGGCATCAAGGGCTCACGGCTGCGCGCGATCGGCTCCGGCGGCGGGCCGCTGGCCGAGTGGACGGTAAAGATCTTCACCGAGCAGTACGGCATCGACGTCATCAATTACTTCGGCACCAACGAAGGCGCCTCGCTCACGGCCAGCGCGCTGGATCTGCCGGACCCGGCTCTTCGCGCAAGCTACTTTCCGCGTTTCGGTGTCGAGGGGTACGACTGGAAGCTTCCGGTCGCAAAACGCGTCTTCACTCGACTGGTCGACCCTGAAACCGGCGAGGACATCGAGGTGCCCGGCCGTCCGGGCGAATTGCGCGTCAAAGGCCCCGCCCTGTTTTCCGGTTATTACCGCTCGCCCGAAATGACGCGGGCCGCCTTCGACGAACACGGCTACTACCGCACCGGCGACCTTTTCGAGCTGGCCGGCGAGCGAAATCACCTCTATCGCTTCGTCGGACGGCTCAAGGACATCATCGTGCGCGGCGGTTTCAACATCTCATCCGAGGAACTGGAGGCCCTGCTGTTGGGGCATCCTGCGGTACGCGAGGCCGCCATCGTCGGCTACCCCGATGACACGCTGGGCGAGCGCGTTTGCGCGGTCGTCGTGCTCAAAGAGAAGGGTTCGCTGGATTTAGCCGGACTGGTGACGTATCTGCGCATGGAGAAGAAAGTGGCAAGTTTCAAGATGCCGGAAAAGTTGCTGATCCTCGACGCCCTGCCGCGCAATCCGGTTGGAAAGGTCTTGAAGCGCGAACTGCGGCGGAGGGTAACGCAGGACGGCACGACACTTTGCGAATCCAACTCGAAGGAAGCCACGTGAAACTGAACGAAATCGAACGGGCCATGCTGGCAGGCGAGTTGGGCGAAGTGCCGAAGATGGCGCTGGCGCACCAGGTGCAAGTCGGCGAGTTTTTCCACGCTGAAGACTTCGTCCCGGTGACGCAGGCGCACATCATGGCCGACACCGAGAGCCTAGGGGAGGAAGGCGTGAGGTGGCTCGAATCGCTGACCAAGGCGGACGGTGGCAAGGCCCGCGTGCGCGTTCCCACGATCACCGATCCGCGCGGCACGGATTTCGCCAAGGCCTCCGTGCTGAAGCAGCCGGTGCGCTTCCTCGAGCTGGAGCGGCGGACGATCGATGCATTCACCCGGCTCGGGGTGCTCATGACCGACACCTGCATCAACTACCAGACGATCCAGGCGCCGACCCGCGGCGAAAGCGTGGCCTTCGGCGATACGGGCGTGGTGATCTATTCCAACTCGGTCTGCGGCGCGCGCTCGAACTATGAAGGCGGCCCCTCGGCGCTTTCGGCGGGGCTCACCGGCCGCACGCCACGCTACGGGTTTCATCTCGACACGCAGCGGCGCGCCACGATTCGAATGCGGACGGACTGGACGCCGACGACACTCAACGAATGGGGTGCGCTCGGCGGGCTGATCGGGCGACTTGCGGGTAATTACTGGGCGGTGCCGGTCATCGAAGGCCTCGAAGGCTCCCCCGGCTCGGATGCGATGAAGCACTTTGGCGCCGCCATGGCGAGCTTCGGGTCGATCGCGCTTTTCCACCTCGTTGGCATAACGCCGGAAGCGGCGCGCATCGAAGACTGCGGCGGCGACAAGCTGCCGGTCGCCCACCGCATCGGCAAGAAAGATGTCGAGGCGCTCGAGGCAAGCTACGCGGCCGAGTCGGACATCGATGTCGTCGTATTCTCGGCCCCCCAGCTAAGCATTTATGAACTGCGCGCGCTCTCGGCGCTCTGCGACGGCCGTAAGTTCGTAAGACCGCTCCTCGCGGTGACGAGCCCGCAGATCAAGCCCGACGCGGACCGGTTTGGCTACACGCAGAAGATCGAGGCAGCCGGCGGCCATGTGCTGTCCGGGATGTGTTTCTACCAGTCTTACGCGCGGGAAATTGCCGAGGCCAACGGCTGGAAGCGGCTCGCGACGAACAGCACGAAGCTCGTGAACATCCTGGGCGGCTACGGCTACGTGCCGATGCTCGCATCGATGGAGCGCTGCGTCGAGGCGGCCGAGAAAGGCCACCTCTCATGAAAGAACTCGTCGCACGGCATGCAATCGGGAAGTCCGTTTCCGGGATTGCCTTGGTCGCGCATGACGGGTTCTCCGCGCGCTATGACCTCGACCGGATCGGCGGCACGTTCTCGCGACCGACCCACAAGCTGGCCGGCCAGTCTTATGTCGGGAAGATCCTCGTCCTCGACACGGCCAAGGGCGGTGTTGCAAGCGCCTGGATGCTGAGGGAGATGGCCTCGCGCGGAATCATTCCCCTCGCGCTGGTATTCAACAGCGTCAATCCCATCCTCGCCCAGGGCGCGGCCTTTGGCGGCCTGACCATGCTGGCTGGCTTCGACGGCGAAATCACTGCGCAGGTACCGAACGGCGCCACCGTCGAAATCGATCCTGAGAAGAGTCTGCTGCGCATTTTGTAGTCGAAGCAGTTGCAAAAAAGCACGATCGGTCGTAACGTCGCCGTGCCTCGCATATCCCTTTCACTGAGCAAGGAGCCGGTCATGACCGCCCCACGCGTTTATATCCTCGGCGGTTACCAGACCGACTTCGCGAAAAACTGGTCGCGCACCGGCGGCGACATTTCCACGATCGTGCGGGACACCACGCTGGGCGCGCTGGCCGCATGCGACCTGCAGCCGGGCGACATCCAGACGATCCACGTAGGCAATGCGTTTGGCGAGTTGCACCGCAACCAGGCGCATCTCGGCGCCATGGTCGCCTCCACGATCCCCGAGTTCTACGGGACGCCGGCCTCCCGGCATGAAGCCGCGTGCGCATCGTCCAGCATCGCGATCCTCGCAGCGATGGCCGAAATCGAAGCGGGCCGCTACGGGTGCGCCCTCGTGCTCGGGGCGGAAGAGGAGCGCAACGTACACGGCGACCAGGCCGCGAAGAACCAGGCCGCCGCGGCCTGGGTCGGCCACGAAGGCGAGAACGCGAAGTTCATGTGGCCGTACATGTTCAGCACGCTCGGGGACGAGTACGACCGCCGCTATGGCCTCAAGTACGAGTACCTCGGCCGGATCGCCGAAATCAACCTCGGCAACGCGAAGCGGAACGCGAATTCCCAGACGCGTGCGTGGAAATTCACGGCCGACAGTTTCCGTGAGGACGACGAAGCGAACCCGGTCATCGAAGGCCGCATCCGCCGCCAGGATTGCGGCCAGATCACCGACGGCGGCGCGGCCGTCATCCTGGCCTCGGCGGAATTCGCGGCGGCTTACGCAAAGCGCCGCGGCGGATCGCTTGACCAATTGCCGCATATCTCCGGATGGGGACACCGCACGGCGGGCCTGCTCATGAGCGAGAAGCTCGAGCGCAGCCGTGAGCAGCCATACGTGCTGCCGCACGTTCGCGAGGCGATCTGCGCGGCCTGGGAGCGCGCCGGAGTGTCGGGACCAGCGGCACTCGACGGCATCGAGACGCACGACTGCTTCACGACGACCGAATACATGGCCATCGACCACTTTGGGCTGACCGCGCCGGGCGAATCCTGGAAGGCGATCGAATCGGGCGACATTGCGCCGGGCGGAAAGCTGCCGATCAACGCAAGCGGCGGACTGATCGGCACCGGTCATCCGGTAGGCGCAACGGGCGCCCGCATGCTGCTCGACGCCGCGAAGCAGGTCACCGGCACCGCGGGCGACTACCAGATCGAAGGCGCCAGGACCGTCCAGACGCTCAACGTCGGCGGAAGCTGCACGACGGTGGTGAGCTTCGTGGTCGCAAGGAAAGCATGAAAGCAGGGATGAAAGCACCCAGGCCCTTTCCTTACCCGGTGACGATGCCGCTGATCGCGGCCCCGATGTTCCTGATTTCGGGCCCCGAGCTCGTCCTCGCTGCCTGCGGCGAAGGCGTGATCGGCGCCTTCCCGACGTCGAATTGCCGAACGACCGAAGCGCTCGAGGAGTGGCTCCAAAAAATTACCGCCGGGATCGAAGCGCTCAAACGCACCGGCCGCACGATCGGGCCTTGGGCCGCGACGGTGGTCACCCACCGCACCAACGACCGCTTCGAAGCCGACTTCGAGTTGTGCGTGAAATACCGCGCGCCGATCGTCATCACGGCGCTCGGCAGTCCTGCCCGGGTCGTGGACAAGGTGCATGCGTACGGCGGGCTGGTGTTCGCGGACGTAAACAGCATCAAGCTGGCCAGGAAAGCGGCCGAGTGCGGCGTCGACGGGCTCGTGCTCGTCTCCTCGGGCGCAGGCGGCCATACGGGGGACATGGCCGGCTTTTCTTTTGTGCCGGCCGTGCGCGAATGGTGGGAGGGGTACATCGTCTACGCAGGCGGCGTGTGTAACGGCAACGGCATCCGCGCGGCGCAGGTCCTCGGCGCCGACTTCGCGTATGCGGGCACCCTGTTCATCGCTACGGAGGAAAGCATGGCGGACGACGCCTACAAGAAGCTGCTGGTCGACCACGGCCCGGAGGATCTCGTGGTGACCAAGGCCTTTACCGGCGCCAATGCGAGCATGCTGCGCCCTACGATCATTGCCTCAGGCCTCGACCCAGACACGCTGCCGCCGCGCAAGGACATGGAGTTCCGCGGCCAGAACAGCGAGAACAAGCCGTGGAAGAACATCCGCTCGGCAGGCCAGGGCATCGGCATGATCGATCGCGTAAAAAGCGCAGCCGACCTTATCGCTCAACTGCGCGAGCAGTACGCGGCCTGCGCCTGACCATGGCCCCCCTCCTCCTTCTGCCGGGCCTTTCGAGCACCCCCGAACTCTGGGATGCGGTGCGAGCCGCTCTCCCCGTCGGCATCAACAGCACGGCGCTGGCGAACCCCGAGCTCGATGACGTCGACCGGATCGCGGCGGCGATCCTCGCCGCCGCGCCGCCCCGCTTCGCGCTTGCCGGATTCTCTTTCGGCGGATACGTGGCGCTTGCAATCGCCGCGCAGGCCGCCGACCGGATGGAGCGCCTCGCGCTGATCGCAACCGGTGCGAATGCGGATTCGCCGGACGCATCCGCAAGCCGCGCACGGCTGACCGAACTCGCCACTTCGGGTGCGTACGCCTCGATCGACGACAAGATGACGCGCTTCCTGCTGCACCCGGATCGCCATGCCGACGAGGCGATTCATGCGAAACGCAGCCGCATGTCGCGCGACTACGGCGCGGCCGCCTTCATCGCCCATCAGCGGGCCGCCATGGGCCGTCCGGCGCGCGATGCGGTTCTCGCATCGATCCGCGTACCGACCCTCATCGCGGTCGGCCGTGAAGATCGCGTTACGCCGCTCGCCCAGCACGAGGAGATGGCGCGACGCGTACCGGCCGCCGAACTCGTCGTGTTCGAGAAGTGCGGCCACCTGGTGCCGATTGAGGCGCCGGTAAAACTCGCAACGGCCATAGCGAACTGGATGACGCAGTAACACGTGCCCAAAACTAAAGCCCAAAACTAAAAGAGACGAACAGGAGACAGGTAATGCTTCGAGTATTCCGCCGGACCTCCATGCGCTTGGTTGCGCTTGGGGCCTTGATCGCGTCGGCGCCGCTGTCAGCGCAGGACTTCCCGGCCAAGCCCATCCGGATGATTTCGCCCTTCCCGGCGGGCAACGTGAACGAGATCGTCGTGCGCACCGTCGGCGACCGCTTCAAGGACGTCACCGGTCAGCCCTTCGTTTACGACTACAAGCCCGGCGGCGCAGGCGTGATCGCAGCGCAGGCGCTCATGGCCGCCCCGCCGGACGGCTACACGGTCCTGCTCTGCACTTCGGGCATGACGTCGATCAATCCGCATGCGTTCGCCAAGCTCCCCTACGACCCGGCCAAGGACTTCGCGCCGATCACGGCGGCCATCCGCACGCAACTCATTTTCGCGGCGCACCCTTCGGTGCCGGCGGCTAACCTGGCCGAATTCATCGCCTACGCAAAAGCCAACCCGGGCAAGACGAATTTCGCATCGTTCACGGCCGGCAATCCTTCCCACTTCGCGGGCGTGATCCTCAACCAGCTCGCCGGCATCGACATGCTGCATGTCGCTTACAAGGGCACGCCGCCCGCAATGCAGGACCTTCTGGGCGGACAGGTCATGACCGCCTTCGTGCCGATCATTTCGGTCAAGCCGCATGCGGAAACCGGGAAGCTCAAGGCCTACGCGCTCACCGGCGCCCGCTCGCCGCTCATGCCGGGCGTTCCGACTTTCAAGGAACTCGGCTACCCGGCAATGGAAATCTATGCCTGGACCGGTTTCCTCGCACCTGCGGGCACGCCACCGGCGATCGTCCAGCGGCTCAACCGCGAATTCACCGCGGCGCTGCGTTTGCCAGACGCGCAAGCCAAGCTGCGCGCGGTCGACCTCGAGCCGATCCCGAATTCCCCCGATGAGTTCGCCGCAATGATGAAGGCGGACACCGAGCGCTGGCGCGACATCGTGAAAGCCTCGGGATTCCGGGCAGACTAATCCAAGGAGCACGCCATGAAACCTGCGGACCTGCCGGTGCACGACATCCCCGGCCTCAACGGGCCGAACGCGCCGATCGACAAGGAGGTCTTTCTCGAGAACCTCGAAGTCATCGGCGAGATGCCGAAGGACCTCAACGGCATCCACGTTCGCAATGGGCCCAACCCGTGGTTTGCGCCCGAATGGCGCTATCACGTGTACGACGGCGACGGCATGCTGCATGCCGCCTACTTCGAAAACGGCAAGGTCAGCTACCGCAACAAGTGGATCCGCACGACCAGCCTGGAGGAAGAGATCGCCGCCGGGCACACGCTCTGGCGCGGGCTCAAGGAGCCGCCGCGCAAGGACCGCCCCGACGAGCCGCAAAAAAACAACTCGAACACCGACGTGAAATTCCACGCGGGCAAGCTGATCACGATGTTTTACCTGACCGGCAAGCCCTATCACCTCGACATCCATACGCTCGAGACGATCGGCAAGACGGATTATGACGGCGCCTTCGAGAAGATCTCCGCGCATTCGAGGCCCGACGAGCACACGGGCGAGCTGCTCTTCTTCGACTACGACAAGAAGCCGCCGTACATGACCTATGGCGTGATCGGCGTCGACGGCAAGCTCAAGCACAAGATCGACATCGACCTGCCGGGCCCCCGCCTTCCGCACGACATGGCGGTCACCGAGCACTACACGATCCTGCACGATTTCCCGCTGCTGCCCGACCCCGAAGCGCTGAAGGCCGGGCGCCACAAACTTTCGTTCCATCCCGAGATGCCCACCCGCTTCGGCATCGTTCCGCGTTACGGGAAAGCCTCTGAACTGCGCTGGTTCGAGGCCAGCCCGACCTACATGCTGCACGCGGTCAACGCGTGGGAGGAACGGGTTGAAGACCACGTTGAAATCGTCATGGTCGGCACCCCCTATCGCATCCACAAGAGCGAGGACGGCCAGCCCGATGTCCAGCGCCTGATCAGCACGCTGCGCAACCGCCGGCGCGACTTCCTGCTCATGGAATGGCGCTTCGACCTCAAGACCGGCAAGACGCGCGAGCGGGTGATCGACGACGTGTTGAACACCGAATTTCCCGTGATCAACACCGCCTATCAGGGACGCAGGAACCGCTGGACCTACAACATCATCTTCCCGCAGGGCGGCAACGAAGAGCCGCGCTTCACGGGGCTGGTCAAATATGACCTCGACACCGGCGGGTACCAGGCGTGGAGCGAGGGACCCGACTTCTATTACAACGAGCCGGGCTTCGCACCGGCCGACAACCCGAAGTCCGAAGACGACGGCTACCTCGTTACCTTCGTGTGGAACCCGCGCGAAGTCCGCTCGGAAATCCAGGTCTTCAATTGCCGGGGCACTGAATTCGGCAGGGGGCCGATCGCGCGCGTACTATTGCCGCAACGCGTGCCGAACGGCTTTCATGCAACTTATGTGAGCGCGGCGCGGCTCAGAAGCGGCAGATAGAAAACCAGTCGAGAGGAGGACATGCATGGCGCTTCATCGAGTCATCGCACGCGCTTTGGCAGTCATCGCCCTCCTCGGCCTCGCCGCGCCGCACTGCGCGTTCGCGCAGCCGCAAAAGGCGCTGCGCATCCTCGTCGGTTTCCCGGCCGGGCAGACCACCGACATCGTGGCCCGCGTTGTCGCAGAGCGCCTCGCCCAATCGCTCGGCCAACCGGTGATCGTCGAAAACCGCCCGGGCCAGGGCGGCAGCCTCGCGCTCGGCCTGCTGGCCAAGTCGCCGCCGGACGGCAGCGTGATGACCATCTCGGCGCTGGCTTCCTACGTGGCCAATCCGCATCTTTATAAAGCGGTCCCTTACGACACGCTCAAGGATTTCGATCCGGTGGCGCTGATCCTCGACATCCCGATCGTGCTCGTCGTCAATCCGGCGCTGCCGGTCTGGTCGGTCGATGAACTGGTGAAGTACGCGCGGGAAAATCCCGGCAAGCTGACGCACTCCTCGTCGGGCAACGGGACGATTTCGCATCTCGCCATGGAGGATTTCAAGCGACGTGCGGGCATCAAGATCGTGCACGCGCCGTATCCCGGCAGTCCCAAGGCCATGCTCGACCTCATGGCCGGGAACGTGCAGGTGGCGATGGACGCGGTGGCCGTCACGCAAGTGCATATCCAGTCGGGCAAGATGCGCTTGCTCGCCGTCGGGTCGAGCAAGCGGATGCCGACCTACCCCGATACGCCCACGATCGCCGAAGTCGGGTTCCCGGGGTTCGAGGCCGTGGCCTGGGTCGGTGCCGCGGTGCCCGCCGGGACACCGCAGGACATTCGCGAGCGGCTCAGCCTCGAGATCGTGCGCATCGTGCGCACCAAGGATTTCGAGCAGCGGATGATCGACCTTGGCATGGTCACGCGCCCGGCCGGGTCCGCCGAGTTCGGCGGGTTCCTGAGAAAGGAATACGAGCGCTGGGGCCGCCTCGTGCGCGACAGCGGCGCGCGGGTGGAATAGGCCGCGACCCGGCGCCTACTTGACGCCGAGGCTTGCGAGCGCAGCGGCCCGCCGGTCCTGGCAGATCTTCTTCACCGCCGTATAGAGGCTGCCACCGTGGCTGTCCATCGCGACCAGCAGCGGGCCGAAGCCCTTCACGCGAAATTTCCACAGTGATTCGGGATTGAGGTCGTCCAGGTCGACGTCCTCGATCGCCTCGATCCAGGTCGTCTCCAACGCCGCCGTGCCGCCGATGATCGCCAGATAGACCCCGCCGAGATCGGCGAACGCCTTGGCCGAACCTTCGCGCAGCCCCCCCTTGCCGATGATGATCCGCACGCCGTAGTCCTGCATGAGCGGCCGCGTGAAGCGCTCCATACGGTCGCTCGTCGTCGTGCCAATGCAGACCGGCGCATAGCCGGCGGGGTACTCCGGGCTCTTGTCGACCTTCCGTACATTGGGGGCGGTGTGGATGACCGCATGCCCCTTCAAGTCGAAGCGCGTCTTGCGCCCCCGGTCGAACATGTGGATCTGCGTCGCATCGCGAATGCCGTAGAGCGTGCCGTTCAGTGTGACCGTGTCATTCGCTCGCAGGCTGCGGGCCTGCGCATCAGTGATCGGCATGGTGAAGTCGTGATGCGCCATGTCAGGCTCCTTGTCCAAGCAGCGCTTTCTTGAGGTCGCCGGACACCGGCCGCTCGCCCAGCCAGATCCGGAGAAGCGCCTGGTAGAAGTCCTCGCCCGCGATCGGCCGGCCGCGAGGCTGGTCACCGATCGTGACCTGGGTGCCGGCACCCGGGATCCAGTCGAGATCGATTGCGAGGCCGGCCTTGGCTTCCTTGATTTCGTTCATGAGGGCCACGAGCAAAGCGAGCCGTGTAGCGAGCGCCCTGACCTCCGCCTCGCTGTGGTTGGCTTTGACGCCGTCGGTCAGCGCCTCGCTGAAATCGTCCGCGTCGACATCGCGCAGCATGTGCAGGTGGACCCGCTTCGGGCCGGCGGCCGAAAGGACAGCGGCGGCCGTCGATTGCTTGTCCTGCAGGTACAGGCCGACCGCATAGACCTTGAAGAAGGCCTTGCTGCGCAGGCCCGCGCCGTTCAGCTTGAGATCGGCCCCCGCGACGCGCGCGGATTCGTCGACCTTCACGCCGGCGACATCTGCAGCGTGGACTGGCACAAAGCAGCAAGCGAGCAGCAGGGCAACGAAAGTTTTCATTTCAGTACCCGTACTCGATGCCCTTGGGCGTAAAGGTCGCACGCGCACGCCGCGCCGAGTGGCACTGCATGTTCACCGCCACCGGGTTCATCGTGATGTGCGTGGCCGCCGTCTCCACATGCACGGCGAACGAAGTCGAGTCGCCGCCCAACCCTTGAGGTCCGACGCCGAGCTGGTTCACCGCCGCCGTGAGCGCCTCTTCCAGCTTCGCGCCTTCGCGATCGCTGCAACGCGAGCCGAGCGGCCTCGTGGCCGCCACCTTGGACAGGTGCACGCAGAGGTCCGCCGTCCCGCCGACACCGACGCCGACGATGGTCGGCGGGCACGTTTTCCCGCCCGCATCCAGCACGCAGTCGATGACGAACGTCTTGATCGCGTCCATGCCGTCGGCCGGGATCGCCATTTTGAGGAACGAGTTGTTCTCCGAGCCTGACCCCTTGGGGATCATCTCGATCTCGAGCGTGTCGACCTTGTCCGTGTAGTCGAAGTGGATGACCGGGACATAGCGGCCGCACGACGTATGTTCGTTCTTCCGCGTGACGGGATGCACGACGGAGGAGCGCAACGGGTATTCGCGCGTCGCCCGGGCGCAGCCTTTGCGGATCGCCTCCTTGATCGTCACGCCGTCGGCTTCGATGTTGCGGCCGATCCAGACGTTATAGATCGGGATGCCGGTGTCCTGGCACAGCAGGTTGTCGGTGTCCTCGGCGACCGTGATGTTGCGGATCATCGTGCCGAGCACGCCCTTGGCGGTGGCGTCGGTTTCCTTGGCCGCGAGGCCGCTGAAGCCCGTCTTGATGTCGGGCGGCAACAGCTTGAGGGCCCGGATGTAGAGTTCCTTGGCCGCGTCTTCGACCTGCTGGGGATCGAGTTTCACTTGACCGAGATATTCCGTTCGCGCACGACCTTGGCCCACATGACCGTCTCCGCCTTCATGGCCTTGCCGAACTCCTCCGGCGAATTGCCCACCGGCGCCATGCCTTGCGCAAAGAACCGCGCCTTCATTTCGGTGGAATCGAGCGCGGTCCGGGTGTCCTTGTAGACCTTCTCGATGATTTCCTTCGGCGTGCCGGTCGGCGCGACGATGCCGAACCAGCCGGTGTTCTCGAACCCGGGAAGCGTGTGCGAGATCGACGGCACACCGGGTAGCTGGGGGGCTTCGGTCTTGCTGGTCACGCCGAGGGCGCGCAGCTTGCCGCTGCTCACATGCGAAAGCGCCGCTGCGAGGTTGGTAACGAGGAAAGTCGTTTCGCCCCCGACCAGTCCAACGAGCGAAGGGCCTTCGCCTTTATAGGGAACCGATACCGCATCGATCTTCGCCGTGTTCACGAAGTTCTCCGCCGCCAGATGCGTCTGCGAGCCGATGCCCGCGTGCCCGAACGTGAACTTGCCGGGGTTGGCCTTGGCCCCATCGATCAGGTCCTTCACCGTCTTGTAGGGCGAACTGGCGTTGACCACGAGCACTTGCGGCCCGCTGACCACGTTCGTGACCGGGACAAAATCCTTTTCCGGGTTGTAGGCCATCTTTGCGTAGATATGCTGGTTCGCCGTGACCACCGAGCCCGAAGGGAAGAACAGCGTATAGCCGTCCGGCGCAGCGCGCGCCGCTTCTGTCGCACCCACGCCGCCGCCGGCCCCGCCGCGGTTTTCAATGATCACG
>JANXRZ010000076.1 GCA_025352885.1 Pseudomonadota bacterium
GTCAGCGGCGGAGTTCAAATCGAGACCAGAACAAAGCATGAATTATCGCTTCCACTTCAATCGGTTGCAGACAATCGATCGATCGACGTTGGGACACTACTGATCGGGATTAACTGGGAAGCCAAACTCTTCTGTCGAGAAAAATCGAGCCTGGCCCCTTTCTGTCAGCTTGGCCCCTTTCAGTTCTTCAGTGGTGTTGATGTTGCTGAAGGCGTCGGCCTCGTCGCTGAAATCGACTTCGTTCACCTTGAGCGACGCATACCAGGCATCGATCTTGCGTCCGCCGCCTGCGAGGTAAGTGGTGAGATGGCCGAGCAGCTCGCGGCGAACCATTGCAAAGACGGGATGCGGCTGCGTGCCGGTCTTCGCCACGGCAAGGTCGTGATTCTCGAGACCCGCGCGCAATCTTTTGACGAGGTCCAGCGCCAGGAAAGGCGAATCGCACGGGGCCGTCACGACGATAGGATGCGTCGCCGCCTGCAGACCTGCCTGCAATCCCGCGAGCGGCCCGGCAAACCCGCCGGTGACGTCGGGCGCCACCTTGTGCCCAAACTTCCCATACGTTTCCAGGTTCTGGTTGGCGTTGATGACAACTTCGTCGACCTGCGGCGCAAAGCGCGCGATCACGTGCTCGATCATCGCCTTGCCCTCGAGCACCTGCAGGCCCTTGTCGACGCCGCCCATGCGGCGGCCCTGCCCGCCGGCCAGCACGATGCCGGTAATCTTGTCTTTGCTCACGCGGCGACTCCTGCGCTCGCGCGATACCGCGTGGGCGGCTGGCCGAATTCCCGCTTGAACATGGCGGAAAAAGCGCTCGGGCTGTCGTACCCGAGATCCAGGGCCACGGCGAGGATGGGGCGGCCTTCCGCGATCCACGCGAGGGCGCGCAGCAGCCGCGCTCGCCGGCGCCATTCCGAAAAGCTCATGCCGGTCTCGCGCCGAAAGCCGCGCGCGAGCGTGCGCGTCGTCGTCCCATGGCGCGAGCCCAGCTCCTCGATGGTGACGCGATCGTTCGGCGAATCGATGAGCGCGCGGCAGATGCGCGAAAGCACTTTGGAGGCAGGCATCGGCAGGTTATACGGCAAGCGCACGAGCGAGGCCAGTTCATCGAGGATGACGCGCATCACGCGGCCCGCGCTCCCGCGCTCGTCATATTCGATGGGCAGTTCAGTCGCCCGCAGGATGAGCTCGCGCAGGAGCGGCGTGATGGCAAACGCCTCGCAGCGCCTGGGCATCGCTTTCGCAGCCTCTGGGGCGACATAAAGGGTTCGGAACTTGACCTGGCTGGTGGTGAGGATTCGATGCTCGATGCCCGGCGGCAGCCACACTGCGCGCTGCGGCGGCACGACCCACGTCTCCGCCTGCTCTCCCCGCGTGTCGACCGTCATCACGCCCTGCGCGCCATAAACAAGCTGGAACCGGGGATGGCTGTGCCAGGCGATTTCATAGTCGGAGGGCAGGTCGCGCGCCATGGCGGCCACCGGCCGGGGGACGCGCTGGTAATCGTCGCCCCGGGTGCTTCGGGCGGCAGGCGGGGCGGGGCGGGGGGCTTGTCTCATACGCAACAGAAATTGTCCGATAGTCGCGTGACGGACGCAATGCCCGGGGGTACGCTCTTCTCAACGCGAAGGAGACCGGAATGAAGAGCAATCCCATGCTGCTGCCGTTCATCAACCTCGGACATGCGCTCGACCACCTGGTGATGCTCATCTTTCCGACGGTGGTCCTGGCGCTCTCCCGCGATTTGAACCGCCCCTATGCGGAGTTGCTGCCCCTGTCCCTTGGCGGGTTCATCGCTTTCGGCGTGCTGGGCTTGCCGGCGGGGTGGCTCGGCGACCGCTGGAGCCGTTACAAGATGATGACGGTGTTCTTCTTCGGCCTGGGCTGCGCGCTCGTGCTCACCGGGTTCGCGACCGAGACCTGGCAGATCGCCATCGGCCTTACGATCCTCGGCATGTTCGCGGCGATCTACCATCCGGTCGCTACCGCGATGATCGTGGCGGATCCAAAAATAATGGGCCGCGTGCTCGGATGGAACGGCCTCTACGGCAACCTGGGCCTTGCGTTTGCGGCGGTGGTTTCGGGCTTTCTCATGGATTACTACGGCTGGCGCACGGCGTTCTTCGTTCCGGGTGCCCTGTGCATGCTCGCCGGCATCGGCTGGCTCATGTATGTGAACGATCCCGGCGCCATCGTGAAAACCGGCAAGAAAGCCGCGCTGCACGTCGACACGCGCACGATGGTCCGGATCATCCTCGTGCTGCTCGTGGCCACTTCCTGCGGCGGCCTCATCTTCAACTCGACGACGATCTCGATGCCGAAGGTGTTCGACGAGCGCCTCACCGAGCTGACTCACACCAGCCTGGGAATCGGCCTCCTCGTCAGCATGGTGTACACGATTGCCGCGTTCTCCCAAGTCGTGATCGGACCGATGATCGACAAGCACGACCTGCGCACGCTGCTCCTGCCGGTCACGCTCTGCCAAGTAGTGCTGCTCTTTGCCGCGAGCCAGCTCGACGGCTGGCCGCTCCTGATCGTCTCCATCCTCATGATGCTTTCGGTCTTCGGCCAGATTCCCTTGAACGACGCGATCGTCGGCCGCTATACGCCGGACGAATATCGCTCGAGGGTCTTTGCGGTGCGCTATCTCGTCACGTTCGGCGTGGCGTCGATGGCCGTGCCGATGATTTCGCACTTCCACAAGACCAGCGGGTTCCGTACCGTGTTCATGCTGCTCGGGGTCATGGCGGCGGTCACTCTCGTCGCCTCGTTCTTTTTTCCGGGCCGTGCCGCGTTAAAGAAGCAGAGCGCCGCGTTTGCGCAGCCGGCGCAGGCGACTTAAGCGGACGCCTCCGCAGCTGCGCGACGGGCCGTCTGGGCGACGAGCGTCTGCCGCAATTCCTTGCCCGTCTTGAAATGGGGGACGTATTTTGCAGGGACCTGGACGCGCTCGCCGGTCTTCGGATTGCGGTTGAGACGTTCCCTGCGGTAAGTCAGGCCGAAACTGCCGAATCCGCGGATCTCGATGCGGTTGCCATCGCGCAGCACGCGCGCCATGGCGTCGCAGATCAACTGGACCGCGAGTTGCGCATCCTTGGGCTGGAGCGCGGGATGCCGTTGCGCCAGGCGCGCGACCAGATCGGATCGTTTCATTATCAGCATTTCCTTCTGACTCCCGTGGCCCCTTTTACTCGCCGCGCAAGCTGAGTTCGGTGCGCTGGATTACACAACGGCTATTTCTTCTGACCGGTCTTCCGGGCAGGCGCGCCGTCCGCCAATTCGACCCAGGTCGGGGCATGGTCGCTCGGGTGCTCGCGGCCGCGCACCCACGAGTCGACGCCGGCGTCGGTCATGCGGGAGGCAAGGGCGGCATTCAGGAGCAGGTGGTCGATGCGAAGGCCTGAGTTTTTCTCCCAGTGCTGGCGGAAGTAGTCCCAGAACGTGTAGATCCGCTCTTCCGGGTATCGGGTGCGCAAGGCATCGACCCACCCTTGGGCCAGCAGCCGCTGGTAGCACTCACGGCTTTCGGGCTGGAGCAGGGCGTCCTTTTTCCAGGAGCGCGGGTTGTAGACATCGAAGTCGGTCGGCACCACGTTGTAATCCCCCGCAAGCACAACGGGCCGCTTCGATTTCACAAGGGCTTTCGCGTGCGTGATCAGGCGCTCGAACCACGCGAGCTTGTAGTCGAATTTCGGCCCGGGTTGCGGATTGCCGTTGGGCAGGTAGAGGCAGCCGACGACGAGGCCGCGGACCTCCGCCTCGATATAGCGCGCGTGTTCGTCGTTCGGGTCGCCGGGCAGACCCCGGCCGGTTTCGACGGGTTCTTCGCCGCGCGCGAGGATTGCGACGCCGTTCCACGACTTCTGCCCATGACAGAGGGCGCCGTACCCTGCGTCGCGGATCGGGCCGTAAGGAAAGCCGCTCTCGGGGCTCTTGAGTTCCTGCAGGCAAACCACCTCCGGCGCCTCCTTCTCCAGCCACTCGAGCAGGTTGGAAAGCCTGGAGCGGATGCCGTTGATGTTGTAGGTCGCGACTTTCATGCAGCGTGTCCTTTCGGGCATCGGCCGACGCTGTGTGAGGGACCGTACTTACGCGTCCTGCGGTTCCGCTCCAGCATGCAGCAAGTTTCCCCGGAATCGCGCATTGGAACCGATCCTACGATGGCCATCAAGAAATTCCTGTTGTTCGTGACTCCGCCGGAGACCGAGCGCAAAACCTTCGTCGCTTCGTTCGATTCGCGCGACGACGCCGTCGAAACCGCGAAGAAGCTCAAGGGCGAAACGCGCATGCGCTGGCAGGTCATCGACACGGCCACTGCCGCGTGCGTCGCCGAGCAGTCCAGCGAAACGATGCACTGAGGGGCCAGACGCTCATGGGCGAACCTGCGTGCGCATCGTGATCGAATAGCGCAGGGATTTGACCGCGGGAATGTGGTGCTGCCAGTTCCAGCGCACTTCGTCTCGCATGACATAGAGCGAGCGCGGTTCGAGGACTACTTCGATCGCCTGCGAACTATCCGGTTTTGAACCACGTCGGGGCAACGGTCGAAAGCGCATGCGGCACGCATTTTGCAGCGAGATGCCCGCCACCGTTTCGTGATTGGGTGCATCGCGATGCCAGCCGATCGGCGTACCCGGCTGGTATTCGGTGACCAGCCCGTGCTCGAAGCGCGCCGCCGGGATCCCGGTAAAGGCCGCTATGCGCTCGCGCAACGCAAGGATAAAGGGCGGGAAGTCGATTCGCGGGAACGCTTCCTCCTCTTCGCTTTCCTTGTCGACCCAGACCCGGTTCGGCACCGACTCGCTGCCGAACCGCACGACACGGCGCAGCGCCGTGTACTGCTGGAATCGCGCGCGCCGGAATCCCAATGGGCGGATCTCTTCCAACAGCGCCGATTCTTCTTCCGCTGAAAGAAAGTCCGGGCGGTAGAGGAGATCGGGCGGAAGGGCCGGGCCTGCGCTAAAAAAATCGGGCTGGATCATCGTGTGCACTTGCGGCCCGGGCCGAGGTTTTCAAGCGGAGCTTCTTAAGGCGGCGAGGGGAGATTTTCGGCAGCGCCCTCACGAGCAGCCTGTAGGCGGCGTGATCGAAGCCGTTCGGGCGCAGCAGCGCAAGGTCGGCGACTTCACCCGCAGTCTTCGCGCTTCCGAGCGGCTGCCACTGGTCGAATACGTGCACCGTGCGGCCTTCGCGCACGCCCACGGGCCCTGGGTAAGGCCAGGGGGGCATGCGAAGGCGCGCGAGCGCAGTGAGTGCGCGCATGAGGTGCTGCGGGCGCGTGCGGGCACAGTGCTCGGCGTTGCAATCCACGCACGCTGTGCGTTCAACGCCAAGCAGCCGGCCGCAAAGGTTTTCCCGCTCGGCCATTTTCGCCAGGGCGTTCTTCGCCTTGCGCTCGGACGGGAAAAGCCCGAAGAGCGCTTCGCTCCGTGCCACCAGTTCAGCCGCAGGAACGACCGTTGCGACTAGCCCGGGTGCAGCAGGATCCAGCCGGATCGAGCAGGGGCTCTCCGCTCCCTTGCAATCGGCTTCCTTTGCATTGAGCTTGATTTCGAGCAGCTTCGCCGAGAGGTCACCGTCGGCAACCTGCCAGTCAATGTGCCGCACCTCGTACGAAATGCGCGCGCCTTTGCCGGAAATCCGGTCGAGGCGGAAATAGTCGCGCACCTCGCGGCGCAGGTTCGCAGCGCGGGCGATGCGCAAAGCGCGCCCATCTTCGCTTCGCAGCGTGTAGACGCCGCACTTTTCCGGCAGCGCCTGGATGAGATTCAAATCGAGGTGCGGCGGCAGGAGCGGTTCTGCGAGCAGCTTGCCGATCGTTGCCCACACCCGGCGGGGCGAAAAATCCGCCGTGACGACCTGCCAGAACTGGAGGAGGAGGCGCGCGTCGGGCAGGGCCCGGTGGCGCACCTCCGCAGTGAGGCCGTGCCGGTGCATGAGGGCATCGAGGTTGTGCGCGTCGCCCGCCGGGTAGAGCTTGCGCGAGAGCATCACCGTGCAGAGGGCCGCCGGTTCAAATTCAATCCCAGCCCGGGCGAACTCGGCCTTGAGGAAGGCGCTGTCGAACCGCGCGTTGTGGGCGACCAGCAACCTTCCTTCCAGCCGCTGCTTCAACCCTACCGCGAGTTCCGCAAATTTCGGCGCCGCGGCGAGCTCTTCGTCCGATACGCCTTCCACGGCCCGCTGCTCATGGGAAAGGCCGCCGGGATTGACGAGCGTGTGCCACTCCTCGACCTGCCCGCGTTCCAGCGTAACGACGGCGATCTCGGCGATGCGGTGCGTTCCGGGGCCAAGGCCGGTGGTCTCCAGGTCGACGAAGGCGAGCGAGCGGGGTGCGGCTGTCATTACTGTGCGAATATACAGTAATACGGTCCGATGCGATGTCGGCGCGATGTCGGAAAATCTCGCCGGCGCGGCCGTAAAATTGGGGGATGTGTTATTCCGCGATGGTGGAGCAGGACCT
>JANXRZ010000099.1 GCA_025352885.1 Pseudomonadota bacterium
GCGATCAGCGAAAAAGCGCTGGCGGCTTCGAAAACGGCGAAGCTGCCGCGTGCTTATTGGGCGTGGGACGAGATGCTGGCGAGCGGCAAGACAGGCTACTTCCCGTATACGCCGGCGACCAACCTGCTGTACGGCCTGCGCGAAGCTCTCGCCATGCTGTGTGAAGAGGGCATGGAAAACGTCTTTGCGCGGCATCAGCGGCACGCCGAAGCCACGCGCCGCGCAGTCCGCGCATGGGGTCTCGAGGTGCTGGCCCTGAACCCGGCGGAGTACTCGGGCGCGCTCACGACCGTCATGGTTCCGGCTGGTGTGAATGCGGACGACGTGCGCCGGGTCATTCTCGAGAAATTCAACATGTCGCTCGGGACCGGGCTCGGAAAACTGGCGGGTAAGGTGTTTCGCATCGGCCACCTTGGCGATTTCAGCGATTTGGCGCTGATGGGGACTCTTGCCGGCGTTGAAATGGGCTTGCAGCTGGCCGGCGTCTCGATCAAACACGGCGGCGCTCAAGCCGCGATGGACTACCTGGCGGAATGCCACGGCAAGGGCGTCTCAAAGCAGCGCGCCGCTGCATGAGGAAGGCTGTCCGAGACGTGTTGCGGGCCCTGATTGCTGCAACCTTTGCTGCAGCAATTGCTGCACCCGTCCTGGCGCAGCAATACCCGTCCAAGCCCGTCCGCCTCGTGGTGCCATATACCCCCGGGGCCGGCACCGACACGATCGCGCGGATCCTCGCGCAGAAAGCCGGCGAATCGCTCGGGCAGCAGGTCGTCATAGACAATCGGCCGGGCGCGGGCGGCACGATCGGCACTGAGGTCGTCGCCAAGTCGGCGCCTGACGGCTACACGCTCCTGTTCGCCCCGACCAGCCATGCGATCAACCCGGGCATCTATCCCAAGCTGGGGTATGACACCCAGAAGGACTTTGCGCCGATTTCGGTCCTCGCTTCCTTGCCCGTGGTGCTCGCGGTCGAGCCGTCCGTTCCGGCGGCCTCCGTCCGTGAACTGGTCGCGCTTGCCAAGGCGAAGCCCGGGCAGCTGACGATGGCCTCATCGGGCAACGGGACGGTGTTTCACCTGACCGGCGAGCTCTTCAAGGAGGCGGCCGGGATCAATATCCTCCACGTACCTTTCAAGGGCGGCGCGCCGGCCGTTGCCGCATTGCTGGGGGGACAGGTGAGCATGACTTTCGAGACCTCGGTGACGCTGCTGCCGCATATCCGATCGGGAAAAATCCGCGCGCTCGGCGTGGCAAGCGCCAAGCGCATCGCGCTGCTCCCTGATGTGCCAACGCTGGGTGAATCGGGATTTCCGGGCATCCTCTCGGAAAACTGGTACGGGCTCTACGCGCCCGCGGGCACACCGAAAGAAATCATCGCGCGCCTGTATGCGGACCTCGATCGCGCAATCCACAGCCCGGACGTGCGCGAAAAGCTCGCCCAGCAAGGCGCGGAGATCCGTGAAAATACGCCCGAGCAGACTGCGGCCTTCGTGAGGGCCGAGATGGCCAAGTGGGCCAAGGTGATCAAGGATTCCGGCGCCAAGGCGGATTGAGGAGAAGCGATGGCCACACACGAAATTCTTCGCGACAAAAGTTACTACCACCGCCAGACCAGCGAGCGCATGGACCAGCACCTCATGACGCCACCCTGGTCGCTGCGCGAGAAGGTTGCCTTGGCGTGCCGGATCCTTGACGGGCAGGGTCACGAATCCGCTCTCGCCGGGCAGATCACCGCGCGAGCCGAAGAGCCCGGCACCTATTGGATGCTGAGCTTTGGCCTCGGCTTCGACGAAGCGCAGAAAAGCAACATCGTGAGGGTCGACGATGACCTCAATATCGTGGAAGGCGAGGGCATGCCGAATCCGGCGAACCGCTTTCATTTGTGGATTTACCGCCATCGGCCGCAGGTCAATGCGATCGTCCACACTCACCCTCCGCATGTGTCGGCCTTGTCGATGCTGGGCGTCCCGCTAAACGCGCCGCACATGGATACGTCGATGTTCTACGAGGATTGCGCGTGGATGCCGGACTACCCGGGCGTGCCGATAGGCGATGAGGAAGGACGCCTGATCCATGAGTCGCTCGGCACCAAGCGCGCGATCCTCTTGGGTCACCATGGCCAGCTCTCGGCGTGCGCGACGATGGAAGAAGCGACGATGCTGGGGCTGTTCATGGAGCGCGCCGCCAAGTTGCAGCTCATGGCCATGGCCGCGGGCACGATCCGCGACGTGAAGCCCGAATGCATTCGGGAGGCGCACGACTACCGGCTCAAGAAGAAGTATGTGGATGCGGTGTTTTGCTATTACTCGCGCCGGGTGCTGCGTCAGTCGCCCGAAGCGCTCGAATAAAACCAAGGACAGGAGGAGACATGTCGTTCACGAAGATGGTGGTTGCCGCGCTTGCGGCCGTACTCGTTTCGCCGGCAGCTTACGGCCAGCCGTACCCGAGCAAGCCGATCCGCATGATCGTCGGCTTTCCGCCCGGCGGCGGCACAGACGTTGTTGCACGGGTCATCGGGCAAAAGCTCTCCGAGTGGTACGGACAGACAGTGGTTGTCGAAAACCGCGCCGGCGCGACCGGCACGATCGGCGCCGATGTGCTCGCCAAGAGCCCGCCCGACGGCTACACGCTGATGATGGGCCATGCGAACTCGCATGCCATCGCGCCGAACCTCATGGCCAAGCTCCCGTACGACCCGATCAAGGACTTCGCTCCGGTTTCTTATGTTGGGTACGTGCCGAACGTGCTGTCGCTGCATCCGTCCGTGCCGGCGAAAAGCATGAAAGAGCTCATCGCCCTGCTCAAGGCCAACCCGGGCAAGTTCACCTACGCGTCGTCCGGCAATGGAAGCTCCCAGCATTTGTCTGGCGAGATGTTCAAGCTCCTCACGGGGACGAGCATCCTGCACGTGCCCTACAAAGGAAGCGGCGACGCGATAAAGGACCTGCTCGCGGGCACGGTCTCCATGAACTTCGACACCATGCCGCCGGTGCTCGAGCACATTAAGGCCGGCAAGCTGCGCGGCCTGGGCATTTCCACGCCCAGGCGGCTCGCCCAGCTGCCGGAGGTCCCGACCTTCGCAGAAGAGGGCCTTACGGGGTTCGAAATCCTGAATTGGTACGGCGTCATGGCGCCGGCGGCCACGCCGAAAGAAATCGTCAACAAGCTTGCCGCCGACATCAACAAGGCAATGCGCGAGCCGGACGTCAAGGCGCGGCTGGAACAGGTCGGAACGCAGCTGCGCGAACTTTCGCCCGAGGAGTTCGGCGCGTTCATGCGCACGGAACTGGCCAAGTACGCCAAGCTCGTCAGGGACGCGAACATCCGCCTGGAGTAACCACCGATGAGTGACACCATCCTGGTCGACCGTGACGGTGGCATCGTCACGGTCGTGCTGAATCGACCGGAGAAGCTCAATGCGCTGACCAAGCCGATGTGGCAGCGCCTAGGCGAAGTGTTCCGCGACCTGTCGGCTGACGACAGCGTTCGCTGCATCGTCCTGCGCGGCGCGGGAACGAAATCTTTCGCGCCTGGCAACGACATCGCGGAATTCGAAAACGAGCGCAGTAACGTCGAACAGGCGCGGGCGTACGGCCGCATCATGCATGGCACGATCGATTCGATCGCTGACTGCCGCCACCCGGTCGTCGCAATGATTCACGGCATTTGTGTCGGCGGGGGCCTCGAGATCGCAGGCCTGGCCGATATCCGCATCTGCGGGGAATCCTCGAGATTCGGCGTGCCGATCAAGAATCTCGGACTGGTCATGGCCTACGGCGAATTGCGCGCATTGATCGATTTGGCTGGACGGGCGGCCGCGCTCGAGATCCTGCTCGAGGGGCGCATCTTCGGGGCGGCCGAAGCCAAGGAAAAGGGGCTCGTGACACGGGTTGTCGCCGATGACAAGGTCGAGGAAGAAGCGCTTGCCGCCGCAGGTCGGATTGCCGAAGGCGCGCCGCTGGTCGCCCGCTGGCATAAGCAGTTTGCGCGGCGCCTGGCCGATCCGCGGCCCCTGAGCGAGGAGGAGTACGACGAGGGGTTTGCGTGCTTCGGCACCCGGGATTTCGAGATCGGCTACCAGGCGTTCCTCGCCAAGGAAAAGCCCGGTTTCACGGGAAGCTGAGCGCACTCGCGCTCTGATACCATTTCGGCCCCATAGCAGCCAAAAACGAGTTGCGTCCACTCCAAGGAGACAAGATGAAGCAACCGCTGTTTTCCGGCTTGCGCATCGCAGTCGCGATTGCGCTGGCTACCGCAGGTGCCCTGGCGCACGCGCAGGCGTGGCCGACGAAGCCCGTCACGATCGTCAACCCGTTTGCCCCAGGCGGCGGCGTGGATGCATTTGCCCGGCCGTTGTCGGCAAAGTATTCCACGGCGCTCGGACAGCAGTTCCTTGTAGAAAACATCGCGGGCGCCGGCGGGACGCTCGGCGCCGCAAACGCAGCCAAGCGCGCAGGCGATGGCTATACGTTTTTCATGGGGGCGGTCCACCATGCCATCGCGGAAAGCCTCTTTACGAAACTGCCTTACAACATCGAAAAGGACTTCGTCCCGGTAACGGTCGTGGCTTTGGTGCCGAACGTTGTCGTCATTCACCCGAAGCACCCATTCAAGACGCTTAAAGAGTTCACGGATTTTGCGCGCGCCAATCCAGGCAAGCTCAATTACGGCTCGGCCGGCAACGGCACGTCTCACCACCTGGCGGTTGAGTTGTTCAAGACGATGACGAACACGCAACTGACCCACGTGCCATATAAAGGCGCCGGCCCGATGATGACGGACCTGCTGGCGGGACAAGTGGACTTCGCATTCGATGGCATGGGGACTTCCGCGCAGCAGATCAAAGCCGGCAAGTTGCGTCCGATTGCAGTAACGACGGCCAAGCGCGCCCCGTTGATCCCGGAGGTGCCGACGATGCGCGAAGCCGGCCTGCCGGGCTACGAAGTCACTACCTGGTATGCGTTGTGGGCAGTGAAGGGCACGCCCAAGGAGGTCATCGAGCGCATGCATGCCGAGACGGTCAAGGCCTTGGCGTTGCCGGATATCAAGGAGTACTGGGCGGCACAAGGCGCGGATCCGGGCGGCCAGACGCCTGCTGAGTTCGGCACCTTCCTGCATTCGGAAATCGCCAAGTGGGCCAAGGTCGTCAAGGACTCGGGCGCCAAGATCGACAACTGATCGATGACCGGCGAGGCGGCGCATAGCGCATTCAAGCAAGGTGCGCTGGACGCCGCCGGAATCCCGGTTCTCGTCCTGGCCGCGGGGTACGTCGGGTTCGGCGCGCTTGCAGCGGGGCACGGCCTTTCGTTTATCGGCACGCTGATCTGCACGATTTTCATCTGGGCGCTGCCGGGGCAGTTGATCCTCGTGGAGATGCACACGCTCGGCGCGCCGTTCGTTGCGGTGCTGCTCACGGTGGTGTTTTCGGCCGCGCGCTTCCTGCCCATGACTGTCGTGCTGATGCCGCTTCTGCGCGAGGCTCGGAGCAAGCCGGTGCACTATTACGCCGCCGCCCAATTCGTCTCCATGACCGGCTGGGCCTGGGCGATGGCGAAATTCCCGCACCTGCCGCCCGAGCGGCGGCTCGGGTATTTTTTCGGGTTCACGCTCGCACTGCTCTTGTCCGCGTCTGCAGCCACTACGCTGGGGTTCCTGGCCGGTGAGCTGCTTCCGCCGATGGCCAAGCTCGCCTTCGTGTTCATGAGCCCGATGTATTTCCTGCTGCTCCTCGTCGGCAGCCCTAACGATTTGCGCGGCTACCTTGCGATCCTGGCCGGAGCTATCGCCGGGCCGATGACTCACCTTGTTTCGCCGCAGTGGAGCGTCATCCTCTCCGGGTTCGTCGGCGGAACCCTTGCGTACCTGGCCCATCGCGCATGGCGCCGCCCGCGGCAATGAGCGAGTACACGCTCCTCGCCATCCTGTGCGGCTTCGGCACCTACTTGTGGCGAGGCGCCGGTGTGGCGGTATCGGCCCGCATCAAGCCGCACAGCGAAGCGTTCGCGTGGATCGGTTGCGTGGCGTTTGCAATGCTTGCGGGGTTAATCAGCCGGGTCGTGCTGCTGCCATCGGGCGCACTGGAGCACACGTCGTTGTGGCAACGCCTTGCAGCGACGGCGGTCGCGTTGCTCGCCTATTTCCTGCTCACGCGCCGAAATCTCTTCGCCGGAGTGATCGCAAGCGCGGCGGCGATGTACCTCGTACTGCGATTCTCCGGCTAAAGGATCCCCGCCTCGCGCAGCGCGGCGATGTCCGCAGCGCTTTTGCCGAGCAACCCTCCCAGAACTGCGTCCGTGTGTTGGCCCACGAGCGGCGGGGGTATTTTGTATTCGACCGGCGTGGCAGAAAAGCGCATGGGACTCGCCACGGTCGAAAGCTTGCCCGCTACGGGATGGTCCATCTCGACGCGGATGCCCCGCGCTTTCACCTGCGGTTCTTCGAAGACCTGCGCAAGGTTGTTGATTGGCCCGTTCGGCACGCCGGCCGCTTCGAGCAACGCAACCCAGTCCCGCGTGGTCTTGCGCGAAAACACTTCCTGGAGCAGTCGGGTGAGTTCGACCCGGTTTTCGACACGCTTGCCGTTGGTGGCGAAACGTGGGTCCTTCACATACTCGGGACAGCGGGCGGCCTCGCAGAATTTACGGTACAGGTTGTCGTTGCCGCACGCGAGGATCACATCCCCATCCGAAGTCTTGAAGGGCTGGTAAGGCACGATATTGGGATGCAGGTTACCGATCCGACGGGGCGGAACGCCGGTCGAAAAATAATTCGTGTTCTGGTAGGCGAGAAGCGCAATCTGGGAATCGAGCAGCGCGAGATCCAGGTGCTGGCCGATGCCCGTCTCCGCACGATGCGCGAGCGCCGCACAGATCGAGATGGAGGCATACATGCCCGTGATGATGTCCGCCACCGGCACGCCGGCGCGCTGTGGACCGCCGCCCGGCGCGCCATCGGGCTCCCCTGTGACGCTCATCATCCCGCCCATGCCCTGGACCATGAAATCGTACCCCGGGTGCTCCCGATAAGGCCCGGTCTGACCGAACCCGGTCACGGAACAATAGATCAGGCGCGGATTGATGGCTTTAAGGTCGTCGTAGGCAAGTCCGTAGCGCGCGAGGTCGCCGAACTTGTAGTTTTCGATCAGCACATCGCACACCTTGGCCAGTTCGCGAACGATCTCCTGGCCCTCCGGCTTCGCGATGTTCAGCGAGACCGATTTCTTGCCGCGGTTGGCGGACGTGAAGTACGCCGAATCCTTGGTATCCCGCCCTTGCGCGTCCTTCACCCAGGGCGGACCGAAAGCGCGTGAGTCATCCCCTGTCGTCGGTCTCTCGATCTTGATCACCTCCGCACCCAGGTCGGCGAGGTTCTGTCCGGCCCAGGGGCCGGCAAGCACTCGCGAAAGGTCGAGCACGCGAATATGGGAGAGCGGTCCGGCCATGGCGATCTGTCCTGCTTGTGTTGAGTTTGAAAGGCCGGCATGGGCTGCCGGTTGGAAGAATCAGGCTTTCGCGGCGGCGAAAGTCCTGGAGCGCAGCAGGTTGCGGACTTGCCGCGAGGACGCCACAGCACGATTGTGCGCAAACTCCTCGTGATTTTCTTCGATTTCATCGAGGTCATACAGGTAATTGACCATGAACCCGGCGGCTTCCCGCAGGCCTTTCGGCGAAACGTCGCCGAGCCAGTTCACTCGCTCGAGCCTGGCCCCATTGTTCAGGTGAAAGCGCGCTACCGGATCGTGTGGCTTGCCTGAGGAGTGCTTCGCCACGACCAGGTAAGTTGCCACCGCTTTTGTCAGGACCGGTTGCAGGGCTGCAGCCGCGTCGGCTGAGCGATACCAGTCGGGCTGGTCGAGTACTTTCAGGTCCTGCTGCTCCTGATCCGACAAACAGGTGCCCGCCTCACGGGCGAGCCACTGACGGAAACCCGGCACTGGTGAAAGCGTGACGAACGTCTTGAGGTGCGGCTGCTCGCGGCGCAATTCCTCGACCACCTGCTTGATGAGGAAATTGCCGAACGACACGCCCTGCAGGCCGGGCTGGCAGTTGGAAATCGAATAGAAAACCGCGGTGGTCGCCCGCTTTGGTTCGATCGGCATGCGCGCGCCATCGAGGAGCGGCGCAATCGCGTCCGGCAGGCCGCGGGTGAGGGCAACTTCGACAAAAATCAGCGGATCGTCGACCAGTGTGGGATGGAAAAAGGCGAAGCACTTGCGGTCCGGCGGATCAAGCCGGCTGCGCAATTCCGTCCACCCGTTGATCTCGTGAACCGCCTCGTACCGGATGATTTTCTCGAGGATGGAAGCGGGGGTGGACCAGTCGATGCGTCGCAACACGAGGAACCCGCGGTTGAACCATGACACGAACAAGTGCTGGAAGTCCGCGTCGATCCGCTTGAGTTCCGGATGCCCGGGGATGCGCTGCATCAGGTCCTCGCGCATGCGCACGAGGACTGACGTTCCACCGGGCGCGAGGTTCAGCCGACGCAGCAATTCCTGCAGTCGGGGCTCCGCCGCCTCGTGGAGCTCGCGTGCGAGCTCCGGCCCGGGGTCGGCTTGGTAGCGCGCGATCGCCTGCTTGATTTGTCCGGAGTCGGCGCCGAAGCGCTCGGCCAGTAACTTGAGGAACTGCAGCTTCACCTCGGGAGTGGCCGCGGTGTAGGCGTCGAGCAATTCGCAGGCGCGCGCCACGCCCGAGGCTTCCCCGCGCTCCGAAAGCAGGGCCTCGGCGAGCGCGCAAAGCTCTTCCCAGCGGGACGAGAACAAGCGGCTCAGGAAACGAGGGGCCATTTCCGTAATTTACCTCACCACAAACTGGTCAGCATGCGCAAAGCGATCCCGTAGAGCATCAACGCAAAAACGATGCGCAGGGCGCGAACCGGCATGCGATGCGACATCCGGGCCCCGAGGGGCGCCGTCGCAATGGAGGGCAGCGCGACCAGGATGAGGCCGGGAAGGTAGATGAATCCAAGGCTGCCTTCGGGCAGGGGCCCGGCCCGGAGACCCGATATTACATAGCCGACGCTCGCAGCCAATGCGAGCGGGAACCCGATTGCGGCGGCCGTACCGACCGCGCGCTTGAGCGGAACGTTGCACCAGGTCATGAACGGGATGGTCATGAATGCAGCGCCCGCCGCGAGGAATGCCGCAAGGAAAGACACCAGCACACCGACGCCCGCAAGGCCGGCGCGTCCGGGCAGGGCCCGCGTGCCTTTCGGCTTCAGGTCGAAAAACATGCTCGTCGCTGCGTAAAAGATGAAGGCCGCAAAGAACATGGCCAATGGCCGGCCTGGAATCTGGCCGGCGAGAAGCGTTGCGGCAACGGCCCCTATCGCCAGCCCCGGCAGCATGCCGAGCACAATCTGCCAGTCCACGCCGCCCCGGGTCGAATGCGCTCGCACGCTCGCGGCGGACGTAAAAGGAATCGTGGCCATGGAGGTCGCCAGCGCCATGTGCATCAGGTGTTCGGCAGGAAAGCCCGCGGCTGGCCCTTGCGCACCGAAGACGTGAAGAAAGATAGGCACGAGGATCATGCCGCCGCCCACTCCAAGCAGCCCGGCCATGACGCCAACGAATGCGCCAATGAGAGGATAGATCCACCAAAGCTCCACGTCTTCAGCGGCCCAGCAAATGGGAGACGAGTTCGGCGAAGCCTGTACCCGACTCGCTCGGGGTCACATATGCAGGGGGCGGCACCAGCAGGCGCTCGAACCGCTTTATGTTCGCAACGCCGACGGACAGGGGGAAATACGCAAACATCGGGCAGTCATTCGGTGAATCGCCCGCATAGACAAACTCATCGCGCGCGCTGTCGAGATCGATGGAGAGGCACTCACCTGCAAGGAGCTTGGCCATGCCGAGCTTGTCGTACTGCCCGAACCACCCGTTGACATGGATCGAACTGACCTTGGCGGTCATGCCCGCGTCCCGCATGAGGCCGGCGATCCGCTCGGCATCAGAAAGCGGCAAGGGCAGGACGTCCTCGCAAAAATCGATCGCGAGGTCGCTCTCGCGATAGTGTTGGTCGGAAGCAACCGCGCAGCCCGGCACCGCGGCGAGAATCGCTGAGCAGATCGCGCCAAGCTTTGCGCGATTCTGCGAGCGCACCCCCTCACTTTGCAGGAATCGCTTGATCAGGCGCCGGACGGCCTCGTCGTAGCGGAAATAAAACGCGCCATTTTCGCCAACGACCGCATCCACCGGCCACATTCTCGCGATGTGGTCACACCATCCCGCCGGTCGCCCGGTCACGGCTACCGAGATTTTCCCCGCGCTCCTCCAGCGTTCGAGTGCCGTAAACGCGTGCGCGGTCAGGCGGCCCTCCGTGGTTAGGGTGTCATCGATATCGAAGAAGAGGCCTCGCACCCCCTTCGCCGGCAACAAGGCGAGCGGTTGCATCAGCGCGCAGCCAGCCACTGGGCGACCCGGACCTGTTGGGGGCCGGTGAGATGCAGGCCGGCCTTCGTTCGACGCCACAGGATGTCTTCGGCGGTTCGCGCCCACTCATGCGCGATCATGTAGTCAATCTCGCGCGCATAGAGGTCGGAGCCAAAGTGCTCGCCGAGGGCCGCCTCGGTTTGGGCGTCCCCCAGCACCGCTCCCGCAAGCGTCCCATGGCGGCGGAAGATCCCTTCCACCGCGTGTTGCGGCAAACCTGCGTGCGCTCGGGCGAACTGCTGATACGCCTGATCCCGCGACGTGGCGAACTCGCTCCCTGGCAGCGCGGTCCCGGCGGTCCACGCGGGCTTAAGGCCTTCGAAGTAAGGTGCGAGCTTATCGAGCGCGTGTTCGGCAAGTCGTCGGTACGTGGTGATCTTCCCGCCGAAAACCGAAAGCACCGCCATTGCGCCGGACTCGTCATCCACGCGAAGCGTGTAATCCCTCGTTACCGCTGACGGATCGCTTGTGCCGTCGTCATACAGGGGACGAACACCGGCGTAGCTCCACGCGACGTCGAGCGGCGTGACGGGCTTGGCGAGATACCTGTTCACGGCATCGCACAGGTAGGCGATTTCTTCCGTGCTTGCCTTGGGGTCACCGGGCTCCCCTTCGACTGCGACGTCTGTCGTGCCGATCAGCGTAAATCGGCGCTCATACGGAATCATGAAGACCACGCGCTTGTCGTCGTTCTGGAGGATGAAAGCATGCTCGCCGTCCCAGAGCCTTGGCATAACGATGTGGCTGCCTTTTACCAGCCGCACATCGTCCTTGCTTGGCTGGTGCAGGTGCGCGTTGAGCACCTCTTTGACCCAAGGTCCGGCCGCGTTTACGACCGCGCGCGCAGTGATCTCCTCGACCGGGCCCTCATCGCCCTGTATGCAGGCACGCCACAGGCCGTTTTCCCGTCGCGCGCTGATACACCGCGTGCGGGTGCGAATGGTAGCGCCCCGTCGTTTGGCATCGAGGGCGTTCGCCACCACGAGGCGGGCATCGTCCACGCGGCAATCGGAATAGATAAACCCTTTTTTCAGGGAGCTCTTTAAGCCGGCGTTGAAGGGGGGATCGGCGAGACTGACCCCGTGCGAGCCCGGTAGAAGGGTTCGCCGGCCCAGGTGATCGTAGAGGAACAACCCAACCCTGATCATCCAGCGTGGACGCAGTTCGGGTACATGCGGCATGATGAACCGGAGGGGGGAAACCAGATGACTGGCGGTTGCGAGAAGGACTTCCCGCTCCGCAAGCGCTTCGGCCACTAGACGAAATTCATATTGCTCGAGATAGCGCAGCCCGCCATGGATCAGCTTGGAGGACCATGAGGAGGTGTGCGACGCGAGGTCGTCTTTCTCGACCACCATTACGGAGAGGCCGCGTCCTGCGGCATCGCGCGCAATGCCGATGCCGTTGATGCCGCCGCCAATGATGAGGAGGTCGATCGGTTCCATCAAGCGGCGCGAAGGATATCCAGCGTGTGGCGTGCGATGACCCTTTCTTCATCGGTGGGAATGACCCACGCGGCCACCTTGCTCGTTTCTGAGGAGATGCGCGGCCCATTCGATTCGTTGGCCTCGACATCGATGTCGAGGCCCAGCCATGCGGCTGCCGCGCAGATGCCCGCGCGAACGCGTTGATCATGCTCGCCAATTCCGGCTGTGAAAACGAGCGCATCGACCCCGCCCAGCGCGGCCGCAAGCGATCCGACCTCCCGTGCGATGCGGTAAACATATAGGTCGATGGCTGCTTGGGCACGTGGATCATTGCTCACGTGCAATTCCCGCATGTCGCCCGAAAGACCTGACACGCCCTTGAGGCCCGATTCGCAGTACAGCATGTGTTCGACTTCGCGCACTGTCATCCCGAGCTGGTCGATCATGTAAAGCACCACGCCGGGATCGAGGTTGCCCGAACGTGTTGCCATTGGGACGCCGTCCAGCGCCGTAAACCCCATAGTCGTCGCCATGCTGCGCCCGGACAAAAGGGCGCACAGGCTGGAACCGGCGCCTAAATGCGCGACGATTGTCCTTCCTTTGGCCGCGCGGGCGTCCAGCTCGGGCAGGACCGATGCAATGTACTCATAAGAAAGGCCGTGAAAACCGTATCGCTGAATTCCAAGCGAAGTGATTGCATCGGGCAACGCAAAAGTCTGCGCCACCTTGGGCTGGCTTCGATGGAACGCCGTATCGAAGCAGGCCACTTGCCGCTGGCTTCGATCGCGCGCCGAGACTGCGCGCATCGCCGCAATGCAATGCGGCTGGTGCAACGGCGCGAGCGGGACGAGCCGCTCGAGTGCGTCGAGCACAGCATCGGTCACGAACGCCGGCCCCCCAAAATCCGCCCCCCCATGCACCACCCGGTGTCCGACCGCGGCAAGCTTGTCATAAGCGGCCGCACCGGGCAGGCAATCGAGGAGGAACTCGAGCGCCTCATCGTGACTGAGAGGCGCATCCCAGCGCCGCTCGGAAAGGAGGGTCTCGCGGCTGTCGCGCGCGAAGAAATGCGCAGCGCCGCCTATGCCTTCGATTTCGCCACGCAAGCGTACGTCGAGCGTCTCGGCATCGAAGAGCGAGAACTTCAGGCTCGAAGAGCCCGCGTTCAGGACGAGCAGCGCGTCAGCCATGGCTCCGGCCTCAAATGAAAAGGGGCAGCTCTCACTGCCCCCCGGGTCAACCCTGCGGTAAAGCTTATCGCTTCTGCCGCAGCTTGCGGATTGCGGCGATCTGCGCCGCCGCCTCGGCCAATTCCGCTGCGGCCTGTGCGTACTCCATCTTGCCCGTCCGGTCGTGCATGGCTTCCTGCGCGCGCTTTTGCGCCTCCATCGCCTTGGCTTCGTCGAGATCCTGTCCCCGGATCGCGGTGTCGGCGAGAACCGTCACCACTTTGGGCTGCACTTCAAGGATTCCGCCGGCTACGAAGATCAGTTCTTCGGCGCCACCGCCTTCTGGCTTGATCCGCACCGTGCCCGGCTTGATGCGCGTGATGAGCGGCGTGTGGCGAGGGTAGATGCCCAGCTCACCGGCTTCGCCCGGAAGCACGACGAACTCCGCTTCGCCGGAGTAGATCTGCTCCTCGGCGCTGACCACGTCGACGTGAATGGTGTGCGCCATTACTGCAGGGTCTTCGCTTTCTCGACCGCTTCCTCGATCGCGCCGACCATGTAAAACGCTTGCTCGGGCAGGTGATCGTAATCGCCGTTGACGATGCCCTTGAAGCCCTTGATGGTGTCGGCGAGGGAAACATACTTGCCGTCCTGGCCAGTAAAGTTTTTGGCCACGTCGAACGGCTGTGAGAGGAAGCGCTGGATCTTGCGCGCGCGGGCCACCGCCAGCTTATCTTCCGGCGAAAGCTCGTCCATGCCCAGGATCGCGATGATGTCGCGCAATTCTTTGTAGCGCTGCAGGGTGGCCTGCACGGAACGAGCGACGTTGTAGTGTTCTTCGCCGACGACGTGCGGGTCCATCTGGCGCGAAGTTGAGTCGAGCGGATCCACGGCGGGGTAAATCCCCAGTGAGGCGATATCGCGCGAAAGCACCACGGTTGAATCCAAGTGACCGAAGGTCGTCGCGGGCGACGGGTCGGTCAGGTCATCCGCGGGCACGTATACCGCCTGGATTGAGGTGATCGAACCCGTTTTGGTGGACGTAATCCTCTCCTGCAGCCGGCCCATTTCCTCGGCCAGCGTGGGCTGGTATCCCACGGCCGAAGGCATCCGGCCAAGCAGCGCGGACACTTCGGTGCCAGCCAGCGTGAAGCGGTAGATGTTGTCGACGAAGAAGAGCACGTCCCGGCCTTCGTCGCGGAACGCTTCGGCCATTGTCAGGCCGGTCAGCGCCACGCGCAGGCGGTTGCCGGGCGGCTCGTTCATCTGGCCGTATACCAGCGCGACCTTGTCCAGGACGCCGCCGTCTTTCATCTCGTGATAAAAGTCGTTGCCCTCGCGAGTGCGCTCGCCCACGCCGGCGAACACCGACAGGCCCGAGTGCTTCTTCGCGATATTGTTGATGAGTTCCATCATGTTGACGGTCTTGCCCACGCCGGCGCCGCCGAAGAGGCCGACCTTGCCGCCCTTGGCGAACGGGCAGACGAGATCGATCACCTTGATGCCGGTCTCGAGCAGGTCCTGAGAAGGGGAGAGTTCGTCGTATTTCGGCGCATTGCGATGGATCGAGGCTGTCTTCTCTGACCCGATTGGGCCTGCTTCGTCGATCGGACGCCCGAGCACGTCCATGATGCGCCCAAGGGTCTTGGGGCCGATGGGCACGAGAATCGGGTTCTTCGTATTCACGACCGTCATGCCGCGCCGCAGTCCGTCCGATGAGCCGAGCGCAATCGTTCGCACGATGCCGTCGCCGAGTTGCTGCTGGACCTCGAGCGTCAGGCCGATTTCATCCATTTTGAGCGCATCGTAGATCGCGGGCATCTGGTCGCGCGGGAATTCCACGTCGACCACCGCGCCGATGCACTGAACGATTGTTCCTTGGTTCATGGCAGTTCCCTAGTATTTCGAATTCGTTTGATGGCTAAACGGCTGCGGCGCCGCCGACGATCTCCGAAAGTTCCTTCGTGATCGCCGCTTGGCGCGACTTGTTGTAGATGAGCTGCAATTCGCCGATGACGTTGCCGGCGTTGTCGCTTGCGGCCTTCATCGCGACCATGCGCGCGCTTTGCTCCGAGGCAATGTTTTCCGATACGGCCTGGTAAATCAGCGCCTCAATGTAACGCGTGAGCACCTGGTCGATGACTACCTTGGCATCGGGCTCGTAGATGTAGTCCCAAAGGCCTTCCGGCGCGCCAAGCGTTTCGCCCGACAGCGGCAGGAGCTGTTCCATGACCGGTTCCTGCTTCATGGTGTTCAGGAACTTCGTATAGAAAATCACCAGCCGGTCGAAACGGTCTTCCGTGTAGCCGTTCAGCATCACCTTCACTGCGCCGATCAGCTTGTCCATATGTGGCGTATCGCCCAGGCCGACGACATGGGAAACGATGTTCGCCTTGAGGCGCTGCATGAAGCCGAAACCCTTGTTGCCGATGGCGCAGACTTCGAACTGCTCGCCTTCGCCTTCCCACTCGCGCATTTTCGCAAGCGCCATGCGCAGAACGTTTGTGTTCAGGCCGCCGCACAACCCCTTGTCCGAGGTGACGACGATGATTCCGACTTTCTTGACCGAATCACGCTCGACCAGGAACGGGTGGCGGTACTCCGGATTCGCGTGGCTCATGTGCGCCGCGACGTTGCGGATTTTCTCGGCATACGGGCGTGCGGCGCGCATGCGCTGCTGCGCCTTGCGCATTTTCGAGGCGGCGACCATTTCCATGGCCTTGGTGATCTTGCGCGTGTTTTGCACGCTCTTGATCTTGGTGCGGATTTCCTTGCTGCCGGGCATCGCAGGACCTCGGGTTTAGTACGAGCCGTTCTTTTTGAAGTCCTGGATTGCGGTATGCAATTCGGCTTCGTCTTCCTTGGACAAGTCCTTCGTGCTCTCGATGCGATCGATGAGCGCGCCATACTTGTCCTTTACGTAGGCCTGCATGGCTTTCTCGGCTGCCAGGGCTTTTTTCACGTCGACGTCATCGAAGTATCCGTTGTTGACGCCAAAGAGCACCAGTGCCATTTGCCAGACCTGTAGCGGCTCGTATTGCGGCTGCTTCATCAGTTCCGTGACCAGGCGGCCGCGCTCCAGTTGCTTGCGGGTGGCTTCATCAAGGTCGGAGGCGAATTGGGCGAACGCCGCGAGCTCTCGGTATTGTGCGAGCGCGAGACGCACGCCACCGCCCAGCTTTTTCACGACCTTGGTTTGCGCTGCGCCTCCAACTCGCGAAACCGAAATACCGGCGTTGATCGCGGGACGCACACCGGCGTTGAAGAGGTCGGTCTCGAGGAAGATCTGGCCGTCGGTAATCGAGATCACGTTGGTCGGCACGAATGCGGTCACGTCTCCGGCCTGGGTTTCGATGATGGGCAGGGCGGTGAGCGATCCGGTTTTGCCTTTGACCGCCCCTTTGGTGAATTTCTCGACGTACGCGGGATTCACGCGAGCCGCGCGCTCGAGGAGGCGCGAGTGCAGATAGAACACGTCGCCGGGATACGCCTCGCGGCCGGGCGGCCGGCGCAGCAGGAGCGACACCTGGCGATAAGCCCAGGCCTGCTTGGTCAGGTCGTCATAAATGATCAGCGCATCTTGGCCACGGTCCCGAAAGTATTCGCCCATCGTGCAACCGGAGTAGGGGGCGATGAACTGCATGGCGGCCGATTCGGAAGCGGTGGCTGCGACAACGATCGTGTACGCCATCGCGCCGTGCTCTTCGAGCTTGCGGACCACGTTGACGACGGACGAGGCTTTCTGCCCGATCGCGACATAGATACAGATGAGGTCCTTGCCTTTCTGGTTGATGATCGCGTCGATGGCGACCGCGGTCTTGCCGGTCTGGCGGTCACCGATGATGAGCTCGCGCTGTCCGCGGCCGATCGGCACCATGGAGTCGATCGACTTGAGGCCGGTCTGTACGGGCTCCGACACCGATTGGCGATCGATAACGCCAGGGGCGACTTTCTCGATCACGTCCGTCATCTTCGCATTGACCGGGCCCTTGCCGTCGATCGGTTGGCCAAGCGAATTGACCACGCGGCCAATCAGTTCGGGACCGACCGGTACGTCGAGAATGCGGCCGGTGCACTTGACCGTGTCGCCCTCGGAAATGTGCTCGTATTCGCCCAGGATCACCGCGCCGACCGAGTCGCGCTCCAGGTTCAGCGCGAGGCCGAACGTGTTGTTGGGAAACTCGAGCATCTCGCCGGCCATGGCATCGGACAGTCCGTGGATACGGCAAATGCCGTCGGTCACCGAAATGACGGTACCTTGCGTGCGCACATCGGCCGCGAGCGCGAGACTCTGGATCCTGGTGCGGATGAGGTCGCTGATTTCGGACGGTTTCAGCTGTTGCATGGGATTTCCGATTTATCTGGTTGAATAGGTGGCGGGCGCTGGACTCAGCTGCCCATCAGTCCTGCGCTCATTGCCTGGAGCTTGCCGCGCACGGTTCCGTCGATGACCTGGTCGCCGACGCTGACTCTTGCACCGCCGATGAGGTCCTTGTTGAGGCTGACTTGGGGGCGGATCTTGCGCTTGAAGCGACGCTCGAGATCCGCAACCAGCGCTTCGAGCTCGCCCGCCTGGAAAGGGAAGGCTGTTTCGATCGAAGCGTCGACGGCGCCTTCCCGCTCCGCCTTGAGCTGCTCGAACTGGTCGCGCACAGCAGGCAGCGCCTCGAGCCGGCGATTTTCGGTGAGCATCTCGAGAAAGGCTTTCGCTTCTGCCGGAAGCCCGCCTTGCGCACTCGAGAACAAGCCCACGAACTGCGCGCTCGTAACCTTGGGGTTACCCAGGATTTGGTGCATCTCGGGTGCCTGGGCGATTGCGGCCAGGTGCCCGAGCGTATCGGACCATTGCGAAAGCGTGCCCGCCTTGTCGGCCATGGCAAACACCGCCTCGGCATAGGGCCTTGCGATTGTGGCGGTCTCTGCCATTCGCTCAGAGCTCTTTCTTCAATTGCTGCAGCAACTCGGCGTGCGACTGCGCATTGACTTCCCGTTTGAGGATCTTTTCCGCGCCGGCCACGGCCAGCAGGGCGACCTGCTCGCGAAGCGTTTCACGCGCTCGCGAAACGTCCTGTTCCATCTCGGCCTTGGCGGCCGCTTTCTCACGGCCGCTTTCTTCCTTGGCTGCGGACTTGGCTGCTTCAATCATTTGTGACGCACGTTTCTCCGCCTGCGCAAGGATCTCTGCGGCGCGAGCACGCGCCGCGTTGATTTCCTCCTCGGCCTGCTTCGCCGAAACTTCGAGCGACTTGCGGCCCTGGTCGGCAGCAGCGAGCCCGTCGGCTATCGTTTTCTGCCGAGCCTCGATCGCGCGCAGCATCGGGGGCCACACGAACTTGATCGTGAAACCGATGAACGCGAGGAAAACCGCGGCCTGTGCGAACAAAGTCAGGTTGATGTTCATTCTTCCCCCTTACGGGACTGACCGGCTGCCAGGCTTAGCCGAGCTTGCCGAGGAGAGGATTGCCCGTGGCGAACCACAGGGCCAGGCCGACGCCGATAATGAACGAGGCGTCGATCAGGCCAAGCAGCAGGAAGACTTTGGCCTGCAGCGAGTCCGTCAGTTCGGGCTGGCGCGCGGCGGCTTCGAGGAAGCGGCTGCACATGATGCCCACGCCGACGCAGGCGCCCAATGCGCCGAGGCCGATCATGAGGCCGATGCCGATGCCGGTGTAAGCCTGCACCATTGCGATCATTTGAAGTTTGTCCATTGCCTGTTTTTCCTTTCTGTGCGGAAGATAAACGGAAGACTGCCGGGGTTAGTGGTGCTCGTGCGCCATGGAGAGGTACACGATGGTGAGCATCATGAAAATGTAGGCCTGCAGCGCGACGATCAGGATGTGGAAGATCGCCCAGCCCACGCCGAACACGAACCCGAAGAATGTGCCGACCAGGCCGGTTGCGGCCCACGTCCAGAGCAGCAGGAAGATGAGTTCGCCTGCATACATGTTTCCGTAGAGCCGCAGCGAGTGGGATAGCGGCTTGGAGAGGTATTCGATGGCATTGAAGAGCAGGTTCAGCGGGAAAAGCCACTTGCCGAACGGCGTTGTGAACAGTTCGTGTGTCCAGCCGCCCAAGCCCTTCACCTTGATCGAGAAGTAAATCATCAAGGCAAAAACGGTGAGGGCGAGCGCAAAAGTAGTATTCACGTCGGCCGTGGGAACGATTCGGAAACCGTGCTCCGAGATGCCGTGCGTGCCGAGCGCAATGATGTCCACGGGCAGGAAATCCATCGCGTTCATGAGCAACACCCAGACAAACACTGTCAGCGCGGCGGGCGCGATGAATGAATGCCTGTCGCCCTGCCTGAATATGCTTTTGGCCTGCTCATCGACGAAATTGAACAAGAGTTCGATGAACGCCTGGCGCTTGTTGGGTACGCCGGAAGTCGCCTCTCGAACGACCCACCAAATGAAGCCCACGCCCACAAAGCCCAGCAGGATCGCGACCGCGATCGAATCGAAATGCAATGTCCAAAACCCGCCGTCGCCGATTTGATGCGCACCGTGCGTGAGGTGATGGCCAATGTATTCGGTAGGAGTGAGTTCTTTATCTGTTGCCATGATCGCGGACAAAAAAAGCCATCGAAAAAATCAGGATCGACAAAATGAACGACCCCACACAAACTGGCGCAACGACTTCCTTATAAGTCGTGAGCACCACCCAGAGGAGTGTGATCGAGAGACCGATCTTGACCGCCTCGGCCTGCAGCGCCGTCACCAGCGTCCCCCCTGCAGACCTGTCCCTGCTTCGCCTTACCACCAGCGCGAACCCCACTCCCGCCGAAATCCCTACCGCACCGCCAAGCGCCGCAGACACCGCCTCGGGCCAGCTTCCCAACCAGCCGGACAGCAAAGCGAGCACCGAGGTAACTATCAACTGCCAGGCGAGAACGATGCGGATGGGCCTGCTCATTCCGTGAACTCTTAAGGCTGCAGTTTCGCGTTGAGCAAACCCGCTGATTGTAATGTTCTCGCGGGTTTTTCGTCAATTGACGCCGCGCCGCAACAACGAGGGCATCGGGGGTCTATCTGTTGGCGAGCTTCGCGATCAAATCGTCCAGATGGTCGAGGCTCGAATAGTGGACGACGAGCTTCCCGGAGCCTTTTTTGCCTACCTTGATTTCAACGGTGGTGCCCAGCTTCTCCGCTGTCTGTTCCTCGAGCCGGGCGATGTCGCGGTCTACTTTCTTCTTCCGCCGGGGGGAAGCGTCACCCTTGAGAAGCTGCTGCACCAAGGCTTCTGTTTCGCGCACCGAGAGTCCCCGCGCTGAAGTGCGGTTCGCCACCTCGACCTGACGTGCCCCATCCAGGGCCAGCAGCGCGCGGGCATGACCCATCTCGATCGCGCCCTCCATCAACATCGCCTGCACCGGCTTGGCGAGATTCAACAGCCGCAGCAGGTTTGTCGCGGCACTGCGTGAGCGTCCGACGGCGTCTGCGGCCTGTTGATGCGTCATTTTGAATTCCAGCACCAACCGCTGCAGGCCGTTGGCCTCCTCCATTGCATTGAGGTCCTCTCGCTGGATGTTTTCGATCAGGGCCATGGCCAGCGCGGCTTCGTCCGCGACTTCCCGGACCAGCGCCGGCACCTCATCCAATCCGGCGAGTTGCGCTGCGCGCCAACGTCGCTCTCCTGCGATGAGCTCATAAGCATCGCGCCCCACGGGACGCACAAGCAATGGCTGCATGAGTCCCTGAGACTTGATGGAGGCGGCCAGTTGGGCGAGCGCGGCCTGGTCCATCTGTGTCCGGGGCTGGTACTTCCCGGGCCGGATTCGGTTCACAGGCAGTTTGAGGAGCGCATCCTTGGACGGCTCATCCGCACCGAGCAAGGCGTCCAGGCCCCGTCCCAATCCTTTTTGCCTGATCATGGTGCTGTCCTTAGTGGCAGGGCCGGCGCGAGCATTTCGGCGGCCAGCGCGATGTACGCCTGCGCGCCCTTAGATGCACGGTCCAGGACGAGCGCGGGCATCCCGTAGCTCGGGGCCTCTGCCAGGCGAATGTTTCTTGGCACCAGCGTCTTGAAAACCTTGTCGCCGAAGTGCTGTTCAAGCTGCGCGGAAACTTGCTGTGAAAGCGTATTGCGCGGGTCGTACATGGTGCGCAGCAATCCTCCTATTTCCAGACTCCCGTTGAGATTGGCGCGTACGCGCTTAATCGTTCCAACGAGATCGGACAAACCTTCGAGCGCGTAATACTCGCACTGCATCGGAATCAGCACCTCGCGAGCCGCGACGAGCCCGTTGATGGTGAGCAGGGAGAGCGATGGCGGGCAATCGATCAGGATGAAGTCATAGTCATCCTCAATCGTCGCCAACGCGGCCTTGAGCCTTCCCTCTCGATTCGGCAGGTCGACCAGATCGATCTCAGCGCCGGCCAATTCACGGTTCGCCGGGAGCACGTCGTACTTGCCGACTTCGGAAGCCGCCTTTACCGATGCCGCCTCGCCCAGCCCCAGCAGCACCTGGTAGACCGTGCGCACCACCGCCTTCTTGTCCAGGCCACTTCCCGTAGTCGCATTGCCCTGTGGGTCGATGTCTACGAGCAGGACACGCTGGCCTGAAGCTGCAAGGCTCGCGGCAAGATTGACGCTGGTGGTCGTCTTGCCTACGCCGCCCTTTTGGTTGACGACTGCAATGATGCGCGCCATCGCTAACCAGCCTGCGTGCAGAGAACGAGGTGGCGCTCACCTTCGATCAACGGCACCTGCAGCCTGAAGGGTGCGAAACGGACATTGTCGGGCAGGCGGGCGATCTCCTCGTCAGGATACACACCCTTCATGGCGGCAAAGAAACCACCGGGCTTCACCACGTGGCGACAGGCGGCGACGAAATCGGACAACTCCGAAAAAGCGCGGGAAATGGCGCCATCAAAAAGTTGCGCGGGCCGCCACTCCTCAGCGCGCCCGACGTGGACCGAAACGTTCCCCAGTCCGAGTTCGATAGCGGCTTGCTGCATGAAGGCGCCCTTCTTATGGTTGCTGTCGTTCAAGACGACCGTGCGTTCCGGCTGGGCGATGGCGATTGGGATGCCCGGAAGACCTCCACCAGCGCCGATGTCTGCAAGGGTGCCCTGCGGAAGGTGCGGCAACACCGATAGTGAGTCAATGAGGTGATGACTCACCATGCGCTCGGGATCACGCACCGCAGTGATGTTATAGGTCCGATTCCACTTTGCCAGCAATTCGAGATAGGCGAGCAGTTTCCGCCGGGTGGTGTCCGAAAGCGGCAGTCCCAGGCGCTCGAGACCCTCCCCCAGCGTAGAGGCTGGCGTCATGCGGACTTCTGTCCGGGCTTAAATCCGCGTTTGAGGTGAACCAGCAGGAGCGAGATCGCTGCCGGAGTGATGCCTTGCATGCGCGATGCCTGACCAATTGTTTCCGGTTTGTGTTGATTGAGTCGCTGTTGCACTTCACGCGAAAGCCCGCGCACGTTCGTGTAGTCAAGGTCGGGCGGCAGGCCGAGATCGCCCTGTGATGCCCTTCGCTCCACCTCCGCGCGCTGCCGTTCGATGTAACCCGCGTATTTCGCCTGGATGTCGACCTGTTCTGCCACGGCCGGATCGTTGACCCCTGCGCCGGCCGGCGGAAGTGTCATCAGCGACGAGTAGGAGACGTCAGGCCGCCGCAATACGTCCGCTAGTGTGTACTCACGTTCCAGACTCTTGCCAAACACTTCGGTGGCCCGTTCAGCAGACACGTTGGCCGGCCCGATCCATGTGCCGGAAAGTCTTTGTTGCTCTGCAATAATCGCGTCGCGCTTGCGGTTGAAAGCGTCCCAGCGATCGTTTCCGACCAAGCCTAGCTTTCGGCCGACTTCGGTCAGACGCAGGTCCGCATTGTCCTCACGCAGCATCAAGCGGTATTCGGCGCGGCTGGTGAACATGCGGTAGGGCTCGGACACGCCCCGGGTAATAAGGTCGTCCACAAGAACGCCTAGATAGGCTTCGTCGCGACGCGGACACCACGCTGCCTCGCCTTTCGCTGACAGCGCAGCGTTCGCACCAGCCAACAGGCCCTGTGCAGCGGCCTCCTCATATCCGGTCGTGCCATTGATCTGCCCGGCGAAAAAGAGGCCGGCTACAGCCTTGGTTTCCAGCGAGGCTTTCAAGCTGCGTGGATCGAAATAGTCATATTCGATCGCGTACCCGGGACGCAGGATGTGGGCGTTCTCGAGGCCTTTAATGCTGTTTACCGCTTCGACTTGGATGTCAAAGGGCAGGCTCGTCGAAATCCCGTTGGGATAGAACTCGGAAGTAGTGAGTCCTTCGGGTTCGAGAAAAACTTGATGGCTGGCCTTGTCCGCGAACCGATGAATCTTGTCTTCGATAGACGGGCAGTAACGGGGTCCGACGCCTTGGATGACGCCGGTGAACATCGGGGAGCGATCCAGTCCGCGGCGAATCGCATCGTGCGTACGCTCGTTCGTGTGCGTGATCCAGCAGGACAACTGGGCCGGATGCATTCCGACCGAACCCATGAACGAAAAAACGGGCTCAGGCAAGTCGCCGGGCTGCTCCTGCATACGGGTGAAATCGATAGTGCGCCCATCGATCCGGGGCGGCGTGCCGGTCTTGAGCCTACCTACGGGCAAGTTCATTTCGCGCAGCCGGGCGGCCAGCGTAATCGCAGATGGATCTCCCGCGCGGCCACCGTCGTGCTTCTCGAGTCCCACATGGATCACGCCGCCGAGAAACGTCCCGGTCGTGAGGACGACTGAGCGGGCGCGGAACTGGACCCGGGACTGGGTCCACACACCGACCGCCCTGCCCCCCTCGACAAGGATGTCGTCTACCGCTTGCTGGAAGAGGGATAGGTTGGGCTGCATTTCCAATCTAGCGCGGATGGCGTTTCGGTAGAGCACCCGGTCGGCTTGCGCACGAGTTGCACGCACTGCAGGCCCCTTCGAGGCGTTGAGCGTACGGAACTGGATGCCGGCCGCGTCAGTGGCCAAAGCCATCGCCCCTCCGAGAGCGTCGATCTCCCGGACCAGGTGGCCTTTGCCGATTCCGCCGATCGACGGGTTGCAAGACATCTGGCCCAACGTCTCCAGGCTGTGCGTCAACAGCAGAGTTCGGCATCCTTTACGGGCGGCCGCCAAGGCAGCCTCGGTCCCGGCATGGCCGCCACCAATGACGATTACGTCGAATTCCTTATAAAAAGGCACGGATCGAGGGTAAGGGGTCCGGGAAAGGCCGCCATCTTACGGTAATGTTCCACGTGAAACTAGCAGCCAAGGCTCGCTCCGGCTGTTCCACGTGGAACCAATACGAGAGGCCAGTTAAGAGCGAAAACCGTCTGGAACATCCGGCCCAAGTCGCGGATGATGTGCTCCCTCCTTCGGAGCACCCGTCTTGAAAATCCAGAACGTAATTACCCACCAGCTTTCCTGCGAGGTCGAAACACCGTTCACGTCATCGCGGGGCTGGTGGTAC